>CAXMSM010000386.1:0-2736 GCA_964195655.1 uncultured Gammaproteobacteria bacterium
TCGCCAGCATCTGCTCCGGCATCGACCGAATCAACCTCGTCCTCCGACACCTCCGACCCATCGGCCGCATCTTCCGAACCACCGGCCGCATCTTCGGATTCACCAGCCTCTGCCTCAACCTGATCGACTTCAGCGTCATCCTCGCCAGCAGCGTCTGCAGCCCCAGCCTCGGCCTCGACCTCGACCTCGCCAGCGTCCTCAGCGTCCTCAGCGTCGGCGTCCTCGCCGCCGTCAGGCTCATCGTCGGCGTCCTCGCCGCTGTCAGCCTCAGCGTCTTCGGCCCCGTCCACCGACTCCTCAACATCGGATTCCGCAGCGTCGCACTCGACGTCGTCATCCTCCCCGGCAACCCTTGCCGCAGCGACCACGCCTGTCGTGGACGCGGCTACGGCGAGTTCCTTGGCGAGGTCGTCAACAGCACTATCGTCGTGGTCTTCAGAGTCCTGCCTGCCGCGCAGAGTCTCTGGGTCGTCGCGCCCCTTGGGCGCAGCCATGATGTAGACGACCGCACCGATGAAGACGAAGGTGGAGGTGAACGAATTGACGCGAATCCCTGCCAGGAGGGTCGCGGCGTCGCTGCGCATCAGCTCGATCCAGAACCGCCCCATGCAGTATCCCGCGACATACATCGCGAAGAGTCGGCCGTGTCCGATCCTGAACTTGCGGTCGATCAGGATCAGCGCCACGAAAATCAGCAGGTTCCATAACAACTCGTACAGGAACGTCGGATGCACCACTGCCAGCAGTTGTCCGGTCGACACTCCGTTGAGCGAATCGAGCACGCCGTTGGTATTGCGTCGCTCGTAAATCTCCAGGCCCCATGGCAGAGTAGTCGGACGGCCGTAGAGCTCCTGGTTGAAATAGTTGCCGAGTCGACCGATCGCTTGGGCGAGAACGATTCCCGGAGCTATCGCGTCGCCGAATGCGGGCAGCGGTATTCCGCGCCGCCGGCACGCGATCCACGCACCGATTCCTCCCAGCGCGACGGCGCCCCAGATTCCGAGGCCGCCATCCCAGATCCGCAGCGCAGCTTCAAAACCGGCTCCGTTCGGACCGAAATAGGTAGGCCAGTCGGTGATGACGTGATAGACACGACCGCCGATGAGCCCGAACGGTACCGCCCACATTGCGACGTCGTAGATAAGGCCGGGTTCACCGCCCCTGGCCTCCCATCGTCGGTCACCGATCACCAGTGCGGCGATGATCCCGACGATGATGCACAGTGCATACGCGCGCAGTGGCACTGGGCCCAGTTGCCAGACACCCTGTGCAGGACTCGGGATGTACGCCAGAACCGTTGTCGTCACGCCGTGATCCTCTGCCGCACACCGTCAGCGAGTTCCTCAGTCAAACTACGCAGTGCAGGGATGCCGTCCTTGAGCGCGGACACCAGTGCTGAACCGACGATCACTCCGTCTGCGTACGCACCGATCTCAGCCGCCTGCTCGCGGGACCGCACCCCGAGCCCGACCCCTACCGGAATGTCCGAGATCGCTCTGACCCGGCTGACGAGCTCAGGTGCGGCGTTCGACACGGCGTCACGTGCGCCGGTGACGCCCATCGTGGATGCCGCGTAGACGAAACCCCGTGACGCCCGTACTGTCTCGGCCAACCGCTGCGGTGTCGACGACGGCGCAACGAGGAAAATTCTGTCCAGATCGTGCGCTTCAGACGCGGCAAGCCACTCCTCCGCCTCGTCCGGGATCAGATCAGGAGTGATCAGGCCGAGCCCGCCGGCCGACGCGAGGTCGCGGGCGAAGGTATCGACTCCCTTGCGTAACACCAGGTTCCAATAACTCATCACGACCGCGCGGCCACCGGCATTGCTGATCGCCTCGACCGCGGTGAGCGCATCACGTACCCGAACACCACCGCTTAGCGCCGCCTCGGTCGCCGCGGCGATAGTAGGTCCGTCCATGCCCGGATCGGAGTATGCGATGCCAACCTCAATCAAGTCGCATCCCGATTCGACCAGCGCAGTCATTGCAGAAATCGAGGTCGGCACATCGGGAAAGCCCGTGGGCAGATATCCGATCAAGGCCGAACGGCCCTCATGGCGGCAGGAATCGAAGAGGTTTGCCAGTCGACTCATTTTGTGTCGCCTCCAAGCAGGCTGAACCACTCCGCCGCCGTCTCAACGTCCTTGTCCCCGCGACCAGACAGGTTCACAACGATGATCGACCCCGCTCCAAGTTCGGAACCCAGCTTCAGCGCTCCTGCCACGGCATGCGCAGACTCGATGGCCGGGATGATCCCCTCTGCCCGGCTTAACAGCGACAACGCGTCCATCGCCTCGATGTCAGTGATCGGTTCGTAGCGCGCCCGACCCCGATCTTTCAGCCATGCATGCTCTGGTCCGACCCCTGGATAGTCCAAACCCGCAGAGATCGAATGGGATTCGATGGTCTGGCCATCATCGTCCTGCAGCAGATACGAGTATGAGCCCTGGAACGCTCCCGGCGACCCGCCGGTGAAGGTCGCCGCGTGGCGCCCGGTCTCGACACCGTCGCCCGCCGCCTCGTAGCCAACTAGGCGCACCCCCGGGTCATCGATGAATGCGTGGAAAACACCGATCGCATTGGATCCGCCTCCCACACACGCAACCACCGCGTCGGGTAGCCGTCCTGCCTGATCCAATACCTGCATCCGAGCCTCGAGTCCGATCACCCGCTGGAAGTCTCGCACCATCATCGGGAACGGGTGCGCGCCCGCCGCCGTACCTAAGCAGTAGTAGGT
>CAXMSM010000387.1:0-4696 GCA_964195655.1 uncultured Gammaproteobacteria bacterium
GAGCACGATTTGCCCCTCGGCGGGCCGTGGATCCGGCAGGTCGACCGCTTCGAGCGTGCCGCTTAAACAACTGACCGCTTTCATTCCACCATCGTTGCACGGTAGAACGACGGTATGCGGAAGCTTGGGATGTGGGCGGGGTCCGCCGTCATCGTCTCGATCGGGTGCGTCGTCGTTTCCCCGGTTGTCCATGCCGGCCCGGGTGACGGCGCCACCCCGGTGATAGAGCCCATCGTTTTGGAGGAGATCGCGCACGACTCCAAGGCCTTCACCCAGGGGTTGGAGATCCGCGGCGGGACTCTGTACGAGGGCACCGGGCTTGCCGGCGCGTCACAGATGCGCGAGCTCGACCCGACCACCGGCGAGGTGCGCCGCGAGTCGCCGGTCCCGAATGACTACTTCGCCGAGGGCATCACCGTGGTGGGGGACCGGATCTGGCAGCTCACCTACCAGGACGGGGTGGCGATCGAATGGGACACGGCGACACTGTCCCCGGTGCGGGAAGTACCGCTGGACGGGGAGGGCTGGGGCCTGTGCTTTGACGGAGAACGTCTGATCCGCAGCGACGGCACCAACAAACTTGGGTTCCACAATCCAGAAGATCTAGCTGAAACCGGTGGTGTCACGGTCACCCGTGACGGTCGAGCCCTGAACGGACTCAATGAGCTGGAGTGCGTCGGCGGGCAGGTCTGGGCCAACCTCTGGCCCAGCGACCAGATCGTCCGCATCAACCCGGACACCGGGGCGGTCAATCTCGTTGTCGATGCCGCCGGGCTGCGGGCTCGTGGAATACCGGCCTCTGCCCAGGTTCTCAACGGCATCGCCCACGTTCAGGGCAGCGAGTTCCTGGTCACCGGCAAGGACTGGCCGAAGATGTTCCGCGTGCAACTCGGGCAGTAGGGCGCCATGCATGATCAGGCAGTGAACAAAGCGCGCTCGTTGACCATCGTCGGGTCGGCCTACGTCCTGGCTGTGGCGATAGCCGCCGCCTGGCTGGTCGCCGTACTAGTCGTGGTGTGGTCGGCCCGGCTGACCGGCAACTGGGTGCACGCCTTTCCCGGCCTGCACCATGAGGATTGGCGCTACCCGATGTTGCGGGAGCGGGCGGGCCGGGGGGAGTTCGTCGGGGGAGTAGCTATCTGACGCGCGGCATTTCGGCGTTGATCCGGTCCAGTAGCGCAGGGTACCGGCCGGCCTCTGGGTGCCTGCCGGGCTTGCCGCTGCTGACCACGGCTACCGACAGCGCCCGCGCCGGGTCGGCCCACATCGCAATGTCGGTGAGCCCGGTGTGCCCGAACGCCGCGGAGGCGTTCCGTCCGAACGGGCCGAATCGCTTCGACCCGAGCATGTAGCCGGTGCCCCACCGCATTGGGGCCAGCCCGGTCGCGAGGTCGGGACGCAGCCGTCGACGCTCGGTCGTCGCGATGCGCAGCGCATCTTGAGATATCACCCTTACACCGTCGAGTTCACCTCCACGGCAAAGGAGTTCGGCGAATCGAGAGAGTTCGTTGGCGTTGGAGACGGTGTTGGATGACGGGATCACCCCGGTGAGGAACTCCGGGGTGTTCGAGTACGGGATGATCTGGGTCATGGTGCCGCCAAGGGCGGCCTTGAATGCCTTGGCGATTGGCGCGGGGAGCGGATTCCCGGTGACGTGACTGGGCGCGACCAACGGAACATCTTGTGCTGCAACGCCATAATTGGACCAACGAAAGTTCAGTGGTGCCAGTATCTCGGTGTGCAGAATATCGTGAATATCGCGCCCCGTTGCGGCTGAGATGATTTCGCGCATCAACGGCCCCCACGTCACACCGTGGTAGATGTGGACCAGGCCCGGCCGATGCATCGGCTTCATTCTGCCCAGCATCTCGCGCGTGTAGTCGCTGTCATTCATCCGCTTGAGGTCGGGCCTGGGCCCGGTGGCGAAGGGGACCCCCGCGCTGTGCGTCATCACATGGCGGATGGTCGTTCGGTCCTTGCCGTGGCTGGTGTAGCTGGGCAGGTAGTCACACACGCGGTCGTCAAGCGAGAATTGTCCGCGTTCCACAAGCATGTGCGCGACGGTCGTAGTGATCGCCTTGGCGGCGGAGTACACGCAGAAAGGTGTCTCGGTGGAGACCGCCACTTTTTCGGCGCCGAGCGGGTCTGCCGGCCCATTTCCCCAACTGTGGCCGATCGCCCGGTCGAGGACCACCCGGCCGTCGCGGCGCAGGCACAGCTGGATCGCCGGCTGCATTCCGGCCGCATACCAGTGCCGGGCCGCCTGCCAGATCCGCTCCACTGCCGCTGGGTCGACGCCGGAGTGGTCCTCGTCGCCGATTGATGTGACTTCGTCCAGATTGGTCGGGACGTCGACCCCGTTCAGCTTGGGCCCCCGGCAAATATGCCGCTGCCGATGAGGCCTGTCAGCTGACCGAGAAGGTCGCCGGGTCCTGGTTGTGGCGGCGGAGGCGCGTCGGTGAGCTGCCAGGGGAGGCAGTCACTAGTTGAGAAGGTTGTGTCGGTCGCCAGAATCTGGACGAATGCCGGCTTCTTGGTGAGGGCGTTGTCGACCAGTTCGCCATCGGCTGTGCGCTTCCAATAGCACGCACCGTCGTCTACCGGGCCCGCTGATTGGTAGTTCCCCGGTGCGATGTCAGTGCCGACGGCATACGAGCCGTCGGCATCGATGGTGGTCTTGAGCCCTGCTGGAGTCTCCGCAGGTACGGGTCCTGGTGCAGGCGGGGGCGGAGACGGTGGAGCGGGCTGGGCGTGGGCGAGGGGAGCCGCGGCCCACCACCCTGTCAGCACCGCCGCGGCCACCACGGCTCTTCTCGTCGGCCTCATAGGAAGTAAGTCTAAGTGCCGCGGCGGCGAGAGAGAACCCGTTGCCCGAGGTGCCTCACAGCTGGATGCGGTTCGCGCCTACGGCAGCACGCCGCGCTACCTGCGTGGCTATGACCATGTACTCATCGAATCAATGGGGGCAATGGTCCATGTTTGAGGTCCATGTTTGACCTTTCTTCTCGGATGGCCGCTCGCGTCACAACCGAACCGGCGAAGCGGGCTGCCGAGGCCTTCTGATCGTCGGCCGATGACATGCAGCGGGTCACAATCTATTTACTGCGAGACACGGTGCGCGGCCCCAAGCAGGCCGCACTCGACCGTGACACCAGCATGAGCAAAATCCTGACCAACCTTGCTGATCTGTGGCTTGCCGACAACGTAAAGACGTGATTACGTCATGGCGTCCATGTCAGGATTTCAAGCGGCGCGACAGCGCGGCGGCTGATCAAAAGTACCCGGGTAGAACTCCTTTCGTTGCGCAAAAGGGCAGACGAGCATTGGGCGCAAGGGGACCGCATATTCCTTATCCTGAAAGGATTGTGGTGTCGTAGTATCATGGTGTCATGACACGACAGACCACCGTACGACTCCCCGACGCGCTCGCTGATCAAGCTGAGGCCGTGGCCCGGGTCCAGGGTGTCAGTGTGAACGCCCTCATCGTGGATTCCCTGGCATCGGAGATCGAGCGGGTCCGTACCGACCAGGAGTTCACTAGCCGCGCCCGCGAGTTGCTCGAACGCGACAAGGAGTTGCTCGACCGGCTCGCCCGGTGACCCGATACCTCAATTTGGCCGAATACTTCTGGCTCGCCGAACAGGTCACCGGCATCGACACCGCCGTGCTCACCCAGGCGAGTAGGACCGACCTTGCGGACTCGGCCCTGCTCGCGCCTGGCGCCAGCTTCGGCGGCCACGAGTTCTATCCCGAGCTGGTCGATAAAGCCGCAGTGCTTGTGTGCCGGCTGGCGTGGAACCACCCGCTTCCCGATGGCAACAAGCGCGCCGCGTGGGCGTCCCTGGTCCTGTTCCTCGATCTCAACGGCGTGCAGTGGCACCCTGACCCGCCCAACGTCGACGACGCCGAAGCGGCCATGCTGGCAGTCGCCGCACACGAGGTCGACGAGACCTGGGTCGCAGACTGGCTCCATGCCCGTGCGGATTTCCCCAGCGGAGCTGTCTGACCAACGTCCCGATAACGAACGTTTTCGGGACGCGGCGCCCCGCCGCTGCAGTGTGTTCCTATTAACGGCCGAATCGGTAATATTTGTGCGACTTAGTTTTTGACCTCCGCCGGAAGGTGGGGAAGTGATTTTCGGAGAGTCCCCATGCAGCCGGCTGACCCCGACTTGGCACTCGGCTAACCGCACCGACGTTGGCTAACCACAATGACGCCATTCGTCCCCCAAGGCTACCTATTCGTCGGCCATGCGCTTCGGTCCACTGCTATAACCGTGGGATGACCGGATCGACCGAATCCTCCTGCGGGGCTCCCGGTGACGGTGACCGGCCGGGTCCTGCGTGGCGATCCGATTATCAAGATGAACCTGCCGACGTGAAGAAAGAGACTCAATGAGCAAGGCTGCGATCGTCCACGACGCCGAGTTTTACCTGTCGCAGGCCGCTAATCGTGAATCGTGGGAGAGTGAGGATGCCGAGATCGGCGAGCGGCTCGACGGCCTTGAGGCCGACCGTGGCCGTCGTCCGAACATCATCCACATCATGTGGGATGACATGGCGTTCGGTGATCTTGGGATACCGGCGCTGAAAGCGATTCGCGGGTTCGACACGCCGAACATCGACCGCATGGCGGAGGAGGGGATCCTCTTCACCCGCATGTACACCGAACCGTCCTGCACCCCAAGTCGCGCGGC
>CAXMSM010000388.1:0-5221 GCA_964195655.1 uncultured Gammaproteobacteria bacterium
GCGATCAGCCCGTAGATCCAGCCCTTGGCCAGGAGTGCGACGATAACTGCCACGAAGCCCGCGACGACCGCACCGACGAGCGGAACGAAGGCTCCCATGAACACCAGCGATGCCAACGGAAGCGCGAGCGGCACACCCATGATCGCCAGGCCCACCCCGATGCCGACCGCGTCGACGAAAGCGACGAGAAACGTCGCACGAACGTAGCCGATCAGCGACCGGAAACCGGCGCGACCCGCGTCGCGCACCCGTTCCCGCACCGTAACCGGAAAGATCTGGGTGACGAACGAGAAGATGTTGCGGCCACCCTGCAGCAGAAAAATCAAGGTGAACAGCACCAACAGCGCCCCGGTCACGATCTCGGTCACTGTGCCGGCCGTCGACAGCGCCCCGCTGGTCAGCTTCTCCTGATTACCGCGCAGCGCCTCGATCGCCGCATCGCCGGCCTGGTTGATTTGGTGGTGACTGACGTGCAGCGGTCCGTCGGTCAACCACGTCCCGACACTTTCGATGCTGGTGGCCATCTGAGCGACAAGCGCGGGCGCACCCTCGACGAATTGGGTGATCACGAACGCCAGCAACCCGCCGAAGACCGCGAACCCACTCAACAGCACCAGCGCCACCGCACCGCCGCGGGGCGCGCCTCGCCGGTCCAGGGAGTCGACGACCGGAATCAGCAACGCGGCCAGAATGGTGGCCAGCGCCACCGGCACGAACAGGATTTCGAGCTGAAAGAACAGCCACACCAAAGCGAGGATGGCACCCAGAATTACCAATAGCCGCCACGACCAGGCGGCGGCCTTCCGGACCAGCAGGCTGACCGACTCATCGGCGCGGACATCCACGGTGGGACGGAACGAAGGACCCGTTGACATCCCGGTAGCGTAACGGCCCAGCCAGTCCGGCCCTTGATCTGCGGTTTTCACCGCATCACGGCTTACCCTGTAGGGCGTGTTCCACGATGCTCCTGCGAACGACACCCCCGCAGGACCCACCGGCCAGGAGCCGCAGCCCCGCGGCAAGTACTGGTGGCTGCGCTGGGTGATCATCGCGGTCGCGATCATTGTGCTGGCTATCGAGTTCGCGTTGGTGCGAGACCAACTCGCCAAAGCGTGGGAGAGCCTGTATTCCGCGGATTGGCTGTGGGTGTTGGCCGCCGTGATTGCTGCGATGGCGTCGATACACAGCTTCGCCCACATCCAGCGCACCCTGCTGCGCTCGGCCGGTGTCCATGTGCGGCAATGGCGTTCCGAGTCGGCGTTCTATGCCGGGAACGCATTGTCCACCACCCTGCCGGGCGGTCCGGTGTTGTCGGCGACCTTCATCTACCGCCAGCAACGAATGTGGGGCGCCTCGCCCGTAGTGGCCTCCTGGCAGCTGGTGATGTCCGGAGTGCTGCAGGTCATCGGCTTGGCGCTGCTCGGCCTGGGCGGCGCTTTCATGCTCGGTGCGAGCAAGAACCCGCTTTCGTTGATCTTCTCTCTCGGAGGCTTCGTCGCACTGATCCTGCTCGCACAGGCAGTGGCCACCCGGCCCGAACTCATCGACGGAATCGGCGCACGAGTGCTGTCGTGGGTCAACTCGCTACGGGGCAAGCCCACCGACAGCGGACTGAGGAAGTTGCGGGGGATCCTGGCCCAATTGGAGTCGGTGAAACTGGGTCGTCGTGCCCTGGGGGTGGCATTCAGCTGGTCGCTGTTCAATTGGATCGCCGACGTGGCGTGTCTGTTGTTCGCCTGCTATGCCACTGGCGGTCACCCCTCGATCGCGGGGGTCACCGTCGCCTACGCGGCGGCCCGCGCTGTCGGTTCGATCCCGTTGATGCCCGGCGGTTTGCTCGTCGTCGAGGCGGTCCTGGTGCCCGGCCTGGTGTCCAGTGGGATGTCGCTGGCCTCGGCGATCTCCGCGATGCTGATCTACCGGCTCGTCAGTTGGATCTTCATCTCCTCGATCGGCTGGGTGGTGTTCTTCTTCATGTTCCGCACCGAGAAGGACATCGATCCCGACACCAATGGAACAGCCGTCGCGGCGAAAGTCTCCGATGGTTCCAAAGACGTTTCAACAACACAGTTCAGCCCGGACCCCGATGCGCCCCATCCACCTGGCAGCCCCGTGGGATAGCAAAATATGCCGCGGCATGACGATTCATTCCGTTCGGTCGCGGATCCGGCTGTCACCTCGCACGACGACTTCTCCGCGTTCGGCATTCGGACCGCAGATCAGCCCCGTATTATCAGTAGCGCCATCGCGGTGACTGGGGACGAACTTGTCGGACGAACCACCCGAACACGCGGCTGATCGGACAGAACTCGATTCCGCCGCGCTCCGCACCGCCGCGCTCCGCACCGCCGCGCTCGCTGCCGGCGTCGCCGCTGTCGGCTACACGCTGTACGCGATTCTGACGCTCGACGGCCCCAACCGGTTCGTCTTGTTCGCCGATGTCGCCGCGGTCTCGGTCGTGGCCCTCATCATCGGCCTGTTTCCCTCGCAAATGCTCCAGCGTTTCGGGTTCACCGCGTTGAGTGCCGCTTTCTCTGGACTCATCACCGTGTCGATCTTCACCGGCATCCTGGCCGACGGCAGCGTCCAGAGCCCCCTGGTCCTGGTCCTGCTCGCCGGGCTGGCCTTCGTATCGCTGTACTTCCCGACACCGGTCATCATCGGTCAGATCCTGGGCGTCCTCGTACTGCTGTTGGCGACGACCGTCGCAGTCGGCCACCAGCCCCTCGGCTGGGTCTCCGGTGGGCTCTATATCGGATGCGTCGCCGGCACCTATCTGTTCGTCGCCGCCTTCGCAGTGCTGCATCGTCGCCAGGGACACCGGGAGCGGCGACTGCTTGCCGATGCCTCGCGGACCGATCCACTCACGGGCGTGCTGAACCGTCGAGGGTTCGACGAGCGGTTCCAGGCGGGCATCGACCAGGCCGAGCGCCTCGGCCGACCGGTGGCGCTGCTCACAATCGACCTGGACTCGTTCAAGCAGGTGAACGACACGCAGGGGCACGCCGCCGGCGATGCGGTCCTGAAGCTGGTCGCAACCGGCATCGGCGAGACCGTGCGACGTATGGACACCGTCGGACGGCTGGGCGGCGACGAGTTCGGCATCGTTCTCTTCGGGTCGGGCTCGGATGACGCAAACAGGCTCGCGTCGGTGGTCAGAGAGGTGCTCCGCCCGGTGATCGGAATGTCTGTGGGTATGGCGATCTACCCCGCCGACGGCGTCACGGCCGCAGAGCTGTTCCGGGCCGCAGACGTCGAAATGTACGCCCAAAAGCACGGCGGACCCAGCGCACGACCCGAGCTCGCCTGGGCGGTCACACTGGCCGAAGCCGTGGACCACCGCCTCGGCACTTCTCACAGCCGAGACGTGGCAGTCCTCGCGGCCGCTATCTCCTCACGCCAACCGCTCACCCCCGATCAACGCCGGGACGTCGACCGGCACGCGACCATCGGCGCAGAAATGCTGGCGCGAGTCGACGGCACCGACGTCATCGTCCCGTGGATCCGGCACTCCCGCGAACGGTTCGACGGCCTGGGCACTCCGTCGGGGCTACGCGGAGAAGAGATCCCCGAGGCATCTCGCATCCTCAACGTCGTCGACGCATACACGGCGATGAGCAGCGCCCGGCCTTACCGGAAGGCCATGCGGCCCGACGCCGTGCTCGACGAGATCACCCGATGCGCCGGGACCCAGTTAGACCCGACGGCCGTCGAGGACATGTTCGCTGAACTACGAACCAGCGACCGACTACGAACCAGCGACCGAACGGCGTGATGGCCTATGCGGTCGAGTAACCGTCCGCTGGTCCTCCCGGCAGCCGGAGCCGCCCTCGGAGCGTTCGCCGCCGATGTGGTGTGCGTGATCGTGTTCTGTGCGATCGGGCGGCGCAGTCACGCCGAGGGGCTGACCCTCGGCGGCATCGCGGAGACGGCGTGGCCGTTCCTCGCCGGAACCACGCTGGGCTGGCTGGCCTCGCGAGGCTGGCAGCGTCCGGCAGCGCTTGTTCCGACCGGCGTCGTGGTGTGGGTATGCACCGTGGCAGTCGGGATGCTGTTGCGCAGAGTCTCATCCCAGGGCACCGCCACGAGCTTCGTCGTGGTTGCCACGCTGACCACCGCCGTGCTTCTGCTCGGGTGGCGCGCCACAGCTCAGCTCACTACGCGCCGCCCGATCACGCGCCTGCCTTAGCGAGCGTCTGGCGCATAGATGATGCCGCAGCGATTCCTCAAATCCGCCATCGGTTGGCGGATCGCAGTGAGTTCCGCAAATTCCTGCGGGTTGGCGACGAGATACGCATCGACATCGGCTTCGATCTGGTCAACCGGGGCGCCGTGCAGGCCGCTGAAGAACGCATTCACCTCTGGGTGGGTGAACAGGTAGGTTGCGGATGCCGCCGAGACGCCGGCAGCTGTACCGGAGAAGTCGCCTGCAGTGCAGTTCGGCGGTTGGGGCTGCGCCGACGCCATCGGTGCCGCGCTGAGCACGCCAAACGCCACTGCGCCGGCGAGCACGCCGCCGCTCAGCCCGCCAGCGACCACGCGACGAACGGTGGGTGCCGAGAACAACATGAAGGCTCCTTTAGTCATAGGTAGACCGAAACCAGTATCGGTCGCCGGTCAGGATCATCTTAGAAAGCTAAGCAGAATAGTCGCCCCTTGCCTAGCAGCACTCACGCCATGCTGGTCCGCAAACTCGCGGCGATCAATTGCACTGGATCCCGACGCCGAGACTTCTCCACTGGCATCCGGTCATCGCGGCTGTCGAGCTGACCAATCGGGCCCGCGATGGACCGGGTGCTAGAGCTGCTTAAAGCGGCGCCGACGGGGCTTCGCGAGGGCAGTCAATCCACAGCTGGCTGCGGTACGATCTCGCTACGAAACGCCGGGGAGAAGTGGGGGGGTTCCGATCCAGCAGTTCATGATGCGCATCAGCAGCAACCTGCGCAGATATCGCTGGGCGGTGTTCGCGGCCTGGCTGCTGCTTTTGGTGCCATCGGTGTATCTCGCCATGAACCAGTCTGGCCATCTCACCGGCGGTGGGTTCGAAGTCGAAGGCTCGCAATCCCTGTATGTGCAGCGCCAGCTCGAGGCACAGTTTCCCGACCAAGGGGCATCCCCGTTAGCTCTGATCGCCGCGCCACGTCCGGACGCTCGCTGCAGCGGCGCCGGCCATCACCGACAACGAAGAGTTTTTCCGCGGCGTACTGGTCTTCGGCGACAA
>CAXMSM010000389.1:0-6689 GCA_964195655.1 uncultured Gammaproteobacteria bacterium
GGGTCACCGGCTTCAAAGCCCTGTAACCGCAGAGCAGCTTTAGCCAACGTGACACCACCCAACATGGACTGTGCGGCCAGCATCGGCCCTAGTGCGACGTTGATCTTGCGCGCGGTCGCGACATCGCCGGAGGAGAAGGCCGTCAACATGTCTCGCAGCTGGCTGGCCGCGACATGTCCCCACACGCTGATCAGGCCGACCGCGCCCATCGCCAGCCAAGGCAAGTTCAGTGCGTCGTCACCGGAATAGTAGGCCAGCCCGGTCTCGGCGATGATCTGACCGCCGCCGGGCAGATCACCCTTGGCATCCTTGATCGCGACGATGTTGGGATGGGCGGCCAGGGTCCGAATCGTGTCCCACTCGATGGGCACCATGGAGCGCGGCGGAATGTCGTAGAGGATCACCGGCAGGTCGGTCGCGTCGGCAACCGCCGTGAAGTGGGCGATCAGGCCCGACTGCGGCGGACGCGAATAGTACGGGGTGACCAACAGCAGACCGTGTGCCCCCTCGGCGGCGCACGTCTTCGCCAGGCCGACGCTGTGAGCGGTGTCGTAGGTGCCCGCACCCGCGACAACCCGCGCCCGGTCGCCGACAGCATCAAGTACGGCCCGCAGCAGCGCGATCTTCTCGTCGTCGGTGGTGGTGGGTGATTCGCCGGTGGTTCCTGACAGCACCAGCCCATCACAGCCGGCGTCGACCAGATGGGTGGCCAACCGGGCCGCGGCGGCGGTATCCAGCGAGCCGTCGGGCTTGAACGGAGTAGCCATGGCGGTCAACAGGGTGCCAAAACGGGCGGTGGCGTCGAATCCGCTGGTGCTCACGGGCAGCAAGATTACCTGGTCGGTTTGCCGCAATACGAATGCATGACCGGGCTCAGACCTCGGTTGCCAGCGGGCTGGTCGCGACCTCTGTGCCGTCAGCGAGCACAGTGATCTCGAAGTCGCAGAAGACCTGGGGAGCTACACCGATCAGTTGGCGCAAGCATTCGATCGCCAACCGCCGAATCTCCACGTCAGCGTGCTCGCTGGCCCGCATAGCGATGAAGTGCCGCCACGCCCGGTAATTCCCAGTGACGACCATCCGCGTCTCGGTGGCGTTGGGCAACACCGAGCGGGCCGCCTGGCGAGCCTGTTTGCGCCGCAACACGGCGGCGCTGCCTGCAGGATGATCGCCCACGAACTTGGCTTCGAGGCGGTTGAGCAACTCGGTGTAGGCAGTGCGGCTGGCGTCTGCGGCAGCTGTGAGGATTTCCTGCAGCTCGGGATCGTCCTCGATACCTGGTGGCGCCACCACCTGCGAGTCGTGTTCGGGCACATAGCGCTGTGACAGCTGCGAGTAGGAAAAATGCCGGTGTCGGACCAGCTCATGGGAGCACGACCGCGAGATGCCAGTGATGTAGAACGACACAGAGGCGTGCTCGAGAACCGCAAAGTGCCCAACGTTGATGATGTGTTCGATATACGACGCGTTGGTCGCCGTGCGCGGATTGGGCTTGGACCAACTCTGGTAGCACGCCCGGCCGGCGAACTCGACCAGCGCGGCACCTCCGTCGGCATCGGTGCTCCACGGCACGTCCGGGGGCGCCGAGAACTCCGTCTTGGCGATCAGCTGCACACGCAGCGGCGCGATCTCAGCCACGCCTGGGAGCCTAACCTGCCCGACCCTGCCCACAGTTCGTTGAGACTGCATGCGCGCAGATATCTACTCGCTTGAGTACAAGGGGTGGTTGCAACACTTCGTGGATAAACTTCGTAGATAAGAAGTGTTGTTGATAGGTGCGCAGCGTTAATTGGTGTCGTGAGAGCAGGCGATCTCGCGGACGCGACGTTAGGGTTTCCCATGGCCGCTGGATCGCCCGGGATGCTCGTCGCCCGCCTTCTCGACGTCATCGAGTCCGACATTCTTCCGCTCACCGAGCGCGGAGTCGCCGGCGGCAACAAGGTGTTCGGCGCAGCACTGCTCGCCAAATCCGACCTATCCGTATTGGTCGCGGGCACCAACGACGAGACCGACAATCCACTCTGGCATGGCGAGATCAACACGTTGCGGCGGTTCTATGAGATGCCTGAGCGGCCCTCGACCAAGGACCTTTTGCTCCTGACCACCCACGAACCCTGCACGATGTGCATGTCAGCAATCACCTGGGCCGGGTTCGACAACTACTACTACTTCTACAGCCACGAGGATTCCCGCGACAGCTTCGCGATCCCTCATGACCTGGAGATCCTCAAAGAGGTGTTCGGCCTCGAGCCCGGCGGCTACCGGCGCACCAACGAGTTCTGGACGGCCTATGCGATCGCCGATCTGATCAACGGCGAGCCCGAACCCGCGCGCACCCAGCTCGGCGAACAGCGCAACCGCATCCGGAGTCGCTACGACGCGCTGTCTGCCCAGTATCAGCAATCCAAGAGCGACAACGACATTCCGTTGAGCTGATATCTCCTACCGCGGCGTGGCGGAGACGAATTCGACCACCGCTTCGGCGAGTTCGCGGCCCTTGTCCTCCTGCAGGAAATGGCCCGCGTCGACGATCGTCACGTGGTTCTGCCCCTCGGCGCCACGCACGTGCGAGCGCAGCACCGGCTCAGCGGCCCCAGTAATGGGATCCGAGTCGGAGAAGGCGCACAGGAACGGGCGTTCGAACCGGCCCAGGGCTTCCCACGCCACGCGGTTCCGCGGGGCCGCCGGGTCCTCGGGGCTGGTCGGTACGAGCATGGGGAACTGTCGCGCACCGGCGAGGTAGCTGTCGTCGGGGAACGGTGCGTCGTAGGCGGCGATCACTTCCGGTGGCAGCGCCGACACCGTCGCTCCGTTCAGGATCTGGCCAGCGGGAAACACCGGCACTTCCTGGCTGAACTTCTGCCAGGCCAGGAACGCTTTGCCTGGATGGTGATCACCGGTCGGCAGCATGGTGTTGGCCGCCACCACGCGGACGAACCGGTCTGACTGCTCGGCCACCAGCCGCAATCCGATCAGCCCACCCCAGTCCTGGCACACCAGGGTCACGTCGGTCAGGCCGATGGCCTCGATCGCGGCCCACGTCCAGTCCGTGTGGGCCGCATAGGTGTAGTCCTCGCGGCTCGTCGGCTTGTCGCTGCGGCCGAACCCGACTAGGTCTATCGCGACGGCGCGCAGTCCCGCCCCGACCAGAACCGGGATCATCTTGCGGTACAGGTAGCTCCACGACGGCTCGCCGTGCAGCAACAACACCACCTCGCCGTCGGGTGGTCCCTCGTCCAGATAATGCATGCGCAGCGTCGGGCCCGCGCCCGAGTCGACGTTGCCGCCCACATCGATGTAGTGGGGTTCGAAGGGGAAATCCGGCAGGTCGGCGAATCGCTCATCGGGGGTACGCAATACGTCCATGCTGGGTGCTCCTTTGCTCTAGCGGATGGGGAATTTCATCATCGCACCGCAGGCGAAATATCGGTGCGGCTAAAGTCGTCGCCGACGAATAGCAATGGCTCTCCGGCGATCTGGGCGGCCGCGTAACTGTAGGTGTCGCCGAGGTTCAACCTCGCCGCATGCCCACTCCCCCGTCCATAATCTCGGTACGCCTGGGCCGCCACGCGCGCGTGTTCAGCCGTGAACGGCTCCATCGTAATCCCGAACGCGTCCAGCAGACGATCGATCAGCCGGGCCACCTCGGGTCGCCCAGACCGATGTAGAACAGCGGACAGTTCGACGTAGCTGGGTGCCGACATCCGTGAATCCGTCGACCGCACCAACGCTTCCTTCAGCACGTCGGTGCCGGGCTCACCGAGTGCGATGGCGACGATCGCGGAGGTATCGACGATCACCGCGGCAGGCCATCCTTGTCGTAGAGATCTGCGGCAGTCTGGCCTGTTGTGCGCTTGTCGTCCTCGGTCAGTAGACGGTGCAGTTGATCGAGCACATCATCGGCAGCCTGCCGACGGTGAGCCTCCTGGGCGCGCAGATCGCTATCGAGCTCTGCGAGTCGGCGCGCGACGGCTTCCTCCACAGCCGAAGTCTGAGTTCGACCGGTGCGTGCCGCAAGTTCCCGCACCAGAGCCACGGCGCGTTCACTCTTGATGTTCAAGCTCATGGTAGAAGTCTACCTCCCTACGGTAGATTTTCTGCCAGAGATGCGACTAGGTCGCCCCGCTCCCCAACCGTCACCCTGCCAAGGCCCAGCCACGACGCCATGGTCTCAAGCTCTGCCGCCAACGCGGTGGCCACCCGCGAGCGGTTCCGCCCATCCTCGGCAAACGCGCCGGTCACGTGCAACGCACCGTTGATCCGGTCAGCCTTGAGATCGACGCGGCCCGCCAGATCCCCGTCGAGCAGGAATGGCCATACGTAGTAGCCGAACTGACGTTTGGGCGCTGGCGTGTAAATCTCTATGCGGTAGTGGAATCCGAACAACCGCTCGACTCTGGGCCGGAAGAAAATCAGCGGGTCGAACGGACACAGCAGCGCCGTCCCCCGATCCCTGCGCGGCACAATCTGGCCCGCCCGCAGGTACGCCGGCACCGCCCAGCCGTCGACCTCAAGGGGTTCAAGTTCGCCGTCCGCGATCAACGCAGCAACTGCAGGTTTGGATTGCTTGGGTGACAGACGGAAGTAGTCGCGCAGATCGGGTTCGGTAGCGACGCCGAGCGCAGTCGCCGCCCGCAGCACCAGTTCGCGCACGGCCTCGTCGTCGTCGACCTCCCGCGCCACCACGTCGGTGGGCAATACTCGCTCGGTGAGGTCATAGTGCCGCGCGAAGCCGACCCGGGTGGCCGTCGTCAACACCCCCGATGACCACAAGGCCTCGGCCACCCACTTGGTCTCGCTGCGGTCCCACATCGCGTTTTTGGTGGGCCCTTTGCGAACCCCCCGCGGCCCTGACTCCAGATGGGCCTCGATCTGGCCAGCCGTCGACGGGCCAAGTTCGGACACCGCGGCGATCACGTCATCGACGAGCTTGGCGTTCTTCTTGACGATCTCAGTGCCCCACCGGCCGTGCCGATACTCACGCATCCGCCACCGCAGCAGCGGCCAGTCCTCGACAGTCATCAGCGCGGCCTCGTGCGCCCAGTACTCCACCAGCACCCGCGGCGTGCGTGCCGAGTGACTCCACGCCGCCCGATCCAAAATGCCGCGGTCATAGGGCCCAAGCCGACTGAACATCGGTGCATAATGCGCACGTACCGCTACCGAGACCGAGTCCAACTGCAGCACATGCAGCCTGGCGACCAGGCGTTTCAGCTGCGCCCGGGTCACGGGTCCGGCCGGCTTGGCTTCGTGGAACCCCTGCGCCGCAAGCGCCACCCGCCGCGCCTGGGCGACGGACAGCTTCATGGCCTGAGATAGCTGTAGAACCGGTACCGAAGCCCCGACGAACTGTCCTGCCAGTGTTCTTCGGTACCGACCCAGCCCTCGCCGAGAACCGGTGCCAGTGCGTCGTCATCCTCCCGCTGCAGGTCTATGTCAACCTCGGTGACCTCGCACCGCGTCGCCAACGGCAACGCCAGCCCGTAGATCTGCGAACCGCCGATTACCCAGGCGTCGTCGAGTGGGGCGGCCTGCAAGGACCGGACAACTTCAGCTCCTTCGGCCTTATAGTCAGGCTGCCGAGAAACTACGACGTTTCTGCGCCCTGGCAGCGGTCGGAACTTCGCGGGCAACGACTCCCAGGTCATCCGGCCCATGATCACGGTGTGCCCCATGGTCAATTCCTTGAAGCGGGCCATGTCTTCTGGAACGCGCCACGGTATGCCGTTGTCGCGACCGATGACACCTGAGCTGGACTGTGCCCAGATCAGGTTGAGCTGCGTCACGGTCATGATTCGGACCTGCAAGCAGTCCTCGAGGTCATGATTCGGACCTGCAAGCAGTCCTCATACGGCCACCGGGGCCTTGATCGCCGGATGCGGATCGTAGTTCTCGACGACAACGTCGTCGTAGCTGTAATCGAAGAGCGACTTTCGTTGCGCCAGAACCAGTTCGGGATATGGACGGGGAAGGCGCGACAGCTGTGTGGTGACTTGCTCGACGTGGTTGTCGTAGATGTGACAGTCTCCGCCAGTCCAGATGAACTCACCAACATCGAGGCCGGCCTGAGCGGCCATCATGTGAGTCAGCAACGCATAGCTGGCGATATTAAACGGAACACCGAGAAACAGGTCGGCGCTGCGCTGATAGAGCTGGCAGCTCAACCGGCCGTCCGCCACGTAGAACTGGAAGAACGCGTGACACGGCGGTAGCGCCATCTGCGGAATCTCGCCGACGTTCCACGCCGAGACGACGTTTCGTCGCGAGTCAGGGTCGGACTTCAACAGCTCCAATGCGGCGCTGATCTGATCGATGTGCTCGCCCGACGGTGTCGGCCACGACCGCCATTGCACCCCGTACACCGGACCGAGATCACCTGTCGAAGAGGCCCATTCGTCCCAGATGGTGACGCCGTGCTCCTGTAGCCACCTGACGTTCGAATCGCCGCGCAGAAACCACAGCAACTCGTACACGATCGACTTTGTGTGCACCTTCTTCGTGGTGATCAGCGGGAACCCGGCGCCAAGGTCATAGCGCAACTGATGGCCGAACAGGCTGCGGGTGCCGGTGCCGGTGCGATCGGATTTTGGAATTCCGGTATCGAGCACCAGGCGCAACAGGTCCTCGTACGGCGTGGCGATCGGCACGCGCTCAGCTTACGTCGGGTCAGCCCGAGTAGAACGGAACCG
>CAXMSM010000390.1:0-14631 GCA_964195655.1 uncultured Gammaproteobacteria bacterium
CCGATCGGACGCGCTGCAGATCGTCGCGTTCGGCCGCTACGCCCGCACTGTGACCGCCGCCGAGCTGACCGGACTCGAGGGTGCTTACGAGCAGGGCACCAACCTGCACCATGCGCTGGCGCTGGCCAGTCGACACCTGCGGCGGCACCCCAACGCGCAACCGGTGGTCCTCGTCGTCACCGACGGTGAGCCGACCGCACACCTTGAGGACTTCGACGGCAACGGGATGTCGGATGGGAGTTCGGTGTTTTTTGACTATCCGCCGCACCCCCGGACTATCGCGCACACGGTGAGGGGCTTCGATGAGATAGCCCGGCTGGGGGCGCAGGTGACGATCTTTCGGCTCGGCGGCGATCCCGGGCTGGCGCGATTCATCGACCAGGTTGCCCGCCGGGTAGGTGGCCGGGTGGTGGTGCCTGACTTGGACGGACTGGGTGCCGCGGTGGTCGGTGACTACTTGAGCGCGAAACGTCGCCGCTGAGCCCTGCGAACCATCGCCGCTGAACACCGTGAACCATCGACGCTGAACACCGTGCCACGGAACAGCGCAGCTACGCGGTGTCGGTGCGCTTCCTGCGCTTCACGTTGACGCTGCCCCACAGCGAGAAGCCGCGAATCCGGACACATGGCGCACCCGGCGAACCTTCGCCGGCCACGCTCTGCTCGAAGCTTCCCATCACGCCGACCCCGTGTAGATCGAGGTTGATCTCGGGCGGCACCACGATCGTTTGCCCGCCCATGATCGAGTACGAACGGATCTCGACGTCGGGCGATGTGAAGTCGGCGTAGCGCAAGTCGACGACGCCACCGCCCCATAAGGCGAAGGTGGTCAGCCGTCGGGGCACGTTCCAGCGGCCGCGGCGTTCAAAGCTGGTGAGGATCGCCAGCAGCAAAGTAGACGGCGCCGGATGGCACATCCCACCGCGCCCCTGCGTCGCCGCTCCGGGGAGATCGGCCGACAACCGGTCGAGCTCGTCGTAGGTCTGTGCGGCGTAGGCCCTGGTCAGCCGGTCTTCGTATTCACTGAGCGGCAGTGTGCCCGACGCCGCGGCATCAGACAGCAGTTGCGCAAGCTGGATCCGATCGGTGTCGGCAGCATCCATCGACCCATGCCGGGACGCAGGGGTGTTCATCGGGGCACTCTGGTCTTCGCGCAAACGCACATCGCCCACGAGCCTACGACGAACGTCAGCACATGCAAGGAACTTGACCGAACTGTAAGCGTTATCCGACCCAATTGGGCGGGCGCTTTTGAAGGAATGCCAACATGCCTTCCCGCGCCTCGTCAGAGACGAACAGGGCCGCCGAGCGTTGAGTCAATTTCTCTGCGTGCCGTTCGAAGTCGTTGAGGATGGATGCCGTCGTCAAAGCCTTCGACTCGGCAAGGCCCTGCGGTGAACCCAGGGCGATCGCGGATGTCAACTCGCTGACGGTTGCCACGACATCGTCGGTGGCGACGGTGATGAGCCCCATCTCCGCGGCCGTGGTGGTGCCGAATTTCTCGCCGGTGACGAAGTACCGACCGGCGGCGCGCGCGGTCATCTTCGGCAGCAGGGTCAACGAGATGATCGACGGCGCAACGCCGATACGGGCCTCGCTGAGTGCGAATGTGCTCGAGCCCCCGGCAACGACGATGTCGCACGCGCCGACCAGACCCAAACCACCGGCCCTGACATGCCCGTCGATAGCCGCGATGACCGGCAGGGGCAACTCAAGTATTCTGCGCAACAGGCGGGTCAGTTCCCGCGCCCGGTCGGCGACCATATCGGCGGGGTTGCGGGCTACACCGTCGGTCGATGCCTCACTGAGATCAGCTCCCGCGCAGAAGGTTCCGCCCGTGTGGTCGAGCACTACCACCCGCACACCCGGATCGGCTGACGCCCCTGTCAAACCTTCGTGCAGCTGTTCGACCAGCGCAGTGGAAAGTGCATTGCGATTGCGTGGAGAATCCAGGGTGAGCCGGGCAATCGGGCCCTCCGCGGCGTACCGGACCAGCGTGTCCATCAGTACGACCGGGGCAGGCCCAGGGACGTCTGCGCCACGAAGTTGAGAATCATTTCGCGGCTGACCGGTGCGATGCGCGCCAGCCGGGACGCGGTGAGGACCGAGGCGATGCCGTACTCCTTGGTCAGGCCGTTGCCGCCCAGGGATTGAACTGCCTGGTCGACGGCGCGTACCGATGCTTCGCCGGCGGCGTACTTCGCCATGTTCGCGGCTTCTGCCGCGTTTCCGTCGTCGCCCAGGTCGTAGAGGCTGGCTGCCTTCTGCATCATCAACTTGGCCAGCTCGATTTCGATGTGGTTCTGGGCCAGCGGATGTGAAAGCCCCTGATGGGCTCCGATTGGTGTCTTCCACACCTGACGGGTCTTCACGTAGTCGACCGCCTTATCGATTGCGAAGCGGCCCATGCCGACGGCGCTGGCGGCGCCCATGATGCGTTCGGGGTTTAGCCCCGCGAACAGCTGTGCGATCGCCGCATCCTCGGCACCGACCAGCGCATCGGCGGGCAGCCGCACCTCATCCATGAACACCTGGAATTGGAACTCCGGGCTGACGATTTCCATCGGGATCTTGGTATATGTGAAACCCGGCGTGTCGGTGGGCACCACGAACAACGCGGGTCGCAGGTTCCCTGTTTTAGCCTCTTCGCTGCGGCTGACAACGAGCACCGCCTGGGCCTGGTCGACACCGGAGATGTAGACCTTCTGCCCGGATAGAATCCAGTCGCTGCCGTCACGGCGCGCAGTCGTGGTGATCTTGTGCGAGTTCGACCCGGCGTCCGGCTCGGTGATAGCGAACGCCATGGTGATCGACCCATCGGCGATTCCAGGGATCCAGCGCTTCTTCTGGTCCTCGGTGCCGAACTTCGAGATGATGGTGCCATTGATCGCCGGGGAGACCACCATCATCAGTAGTGCTGCGCCACCGGCGGACATCTCCTCCATCACCAGGCTCAACTCGTACATGCCGGCTCCGCCGCCTCCGTGCTCCTCGGGCAGATTCACCCCGATGAAACCGAGCTTTCCTGCCTCGGTCCACAATTCATCGGTGTGCTGTCCCGCACGGGCCTTCTCGAGGTAGTAGTCCTGACCGTAGTTGGCGGTCATCGCGGCCACTGCCTTGCGCAGCGCTCGCTGTTCCTCGGTTTCGACGAAGCCGTTGGCCATAGGTGTCCTTTTCCTAGTTGTCTGGGTGATGCGGGTGGTTATCCGGATTCTCAGCGTTGTCCACCCGGGCCAGGATGGCGCCGACCTCGACCTGACGGCCCGGCTCAACGTTGAGTTCGACGAGCACACCGTCGGATGGCGCGGCGATGGTGTGCTCCATCTTCATCGCCTCCAACCAGATCAGCGGCTGCCCCGCGGTTACGGTGTCGCCTTCCGCTGCTCCCACGCGCAGAACGGATCCCGGCATCGGCGCAAGCAGCGAACCGTGGGCGTGCGCATTGTCGGGATCCGGGAATCGAGGTAGCGCGATGAGTTGCACCCCGCCATTCGGCGAGTCGACAAAGATCTGCGAATCACCGTTTTCCTCATAGCGTGCGACGCCGAACGGGTAGTCCACTCCGCCGACAGTGAGGATGACATTCTCGGGAGTGACGGAGTTCAACGTGATTTCATCGTGGTCTGCGATGCTTAGTCCGGTCCGGGTGAAGCGGTATCGAACCTCGTGGGTTTCACCGTCAGTGTCTTCGTACCGCTTGGTCTGATACCCCGACGTGAGATTGCGCCACCCGCTGGGTACCGCTCCGAAAACCGTTGCAGTGTGACGATTGTGCGCTGCATCGGCCAGAGCCGCTGCGACGGCGGCGAGTGCAGGGCGCCGACTGCCGCCGGTGGGGGAGGCGAGCGCCGCCAGGCCGTGGGTGTCGAAGAACGCCGTGTCGGTCGAGCCGTCGAGGAAGGCCGGGTGGTGCAGAACATTGATGAGCAGGTCACGGTTGGTACTGACGCCGTGAATTCGGGTCCGGGTGAGGGCGTCGGCGAGCAATGCTGCGGCCTGCCGCCGCGTCGGCGCGTAGGAGATGACCTTCGCGATCATCGGGTCGTAGAAGACTGAGACCACGGATCCGTCGACGATGCCCGAGTCCAGACGTACACCGATCCTGTCGAGGAGCCCGAACTCCGTGACAGCGTTCGGCACGCTGAAGTGGTGCACCGTTCCGGCCTGCGGTTGCCAGTTCTTGGCAGGGTTCTCGGCGTAGAGCCTGGCCTCGAGCGAGGAGCCCCGCGGGGTCGGCGGTTCGGCGTCCAAAGGCGCGCCGTCCGCGATTAGCAGTTGCAGTTCGACGAGGTCCAGATCTGAAGTGAGCTCGGTGACGGGGTGTTCAACCTGCAGTCGCGTGTTCATTTCGAGAAAGTAGAAGTCACCAGCCGAATCCGCCTCGCGGGAAGCCATGAACTCAACAGTCCCCGCACCGGTGTATCCGATCGCCGTCGCCGCGAGCCGCGCCGCCTCGAAAAGCTTGTCACGCATGCCCGGGACCCGTTCGACCAGAGGCGACGGAGCCTCCTCGATGATCTTCTGGTGGCGGCGCTGAATCGAGCATTCCCGCTCGCCAACCGCCCAGACCGTGCCGTGGGTGTCGGCCAACACCTGGACTTCCACGTGGTGGCCGGCTTCCAGGTAGCGCTCGCAGAACACCGTGGGATCGCCGAACGCGGACTGGGCCTCGCGGCGCGCCGCCTGTGCCTGGGCGGGCAGCTCGGCGAGGTTTCGCACCACCCGCATGCCGCGGCCGCCGCCGCCTGCTGACGCCTTGATCAGGACCGGCAGCATTTCTGCGGTCACGGTGTCCGGATCGAGTTCGTCGAGCACGGGCACACCCGCGGCCGCCATGATCTTCTTTGCCTCGATCTTGGATCCCATCGCCGCTACCGCGGTCACCGGAGGCCCGATCCAGATCAGGCCTGCATTCTGCACGGCCGCCGCGAATTCGGCATTCTCCGAGAGGAATCCGTAACCTGGATGGATCGCGTCGGCATCAGCCGCGAGGGCGGCGGCGATCAGTTGGGCGGGATCAAGGTAACCGCGGGTGCCCTCAAGGCGCACCCGGGCGTCGGCCTCGGCGACATGGGGGGCGCCGGCGTCAGGATCGGTGTAGACCGCGACAGTGCCGACACCCAGGCGCCGGCAGGTGGCGAACACCCGGCGGGCGATCTCGCCGCGGTTGGCAACTAGAACTCGAGTGATCATCGGCGGTACCTTCTGCTCTTCGCGCAAGCGCTCATCGCTACATCCGGAAGACGCCGAAGTTCGACGTCCCCTCGATCGGGCCATTGGCGATGGCGGACAGGCACATTCCCAGTACGGTCCGGGTATCGCGTGGGTCGATGACACCGTCGTCGTAGAGCATGCCGGACAGCACCATTGGTAGTGACTCCGCTTCGATCTGCCCCTCGATAGCGGCACGCATAGCGGTGTCGGCGGCATCGTCAACCTGTTGGCCGCGGGCCTCGGTGGCGGCGCGGTTCACGATCGACAACACACCGGCCAATTGCGCGCCGCCCATCACAGCGGACTTGGCGCTCGGCCATGCGAACAGGAAGCGGGGGTCATAGGCCCGGCCGCACATGCCGTAGTGGCCCGCGCCATAGGACGCGCCGACCAGAAGCGAGATATGCGGCACGGTCGAATTCGACACAGCATTGATCATCATCGATCCGTGCTTGATCATCCCGCCTTCCTCGTAGTCCTTGCCCACCATGTAGCCGGTGGTGTTGTGCAAGAACAACAGCGGTGTGTGGGAACGGTTGGCCAACTGGATGAACTGGGTGGCCTTCTGGGATTCCTCGCTGAACAGCACACCTCTCGCGTTGGCCAGGATGCCCAGTGGATAGCCGTGCAGAGTCGCCCAGCCGGTCACCAGCGATCCGCCGTAGAGCGGCTTGAACTCGTCGAATTCCGAACCATCGACTATGCGTGCGATGACCTCACGTGGGTCGAACGGGATCCGCAGATCTGGTGGGACGACGCCGATCAGCTCGTTCTCGTCCAACAGTGGTGCGCGCACAGGCCCCGGCCGCGGACCTTGCTTGTGCCAATTCAGCCGGGAAACGATTCTGCGTCCGATACGAATGGCATCGAGTTCGTCGACCGCGAAGTAGTCGGCCAGACCCGAAGTCCGAGCATGCATCTCGGCACCTCCGAGCGATTCGTCGTCGGATTCCTCCCCGGTGGCCATCTTGACCAGGGGTGGGCCCGCCAGGAATACCTTTGAGCGTTCCTTGACCATCACCACGTGATCCGACATCCCGGGTACGTACGCGCCACCCGCGGTGGAGTTGCCGAACACCAGCGCGACCGTCGGGATTCCTGCCGCCGACAGCCGGGTAAGGTCGCGGAACATCTGCCCGCCGGGGATGAAGATCTCCTTCTGGGTGGGCAGATCGGCACCTCCAGACTCCACCAGCGAAATCACCGGTAGCCGGTTCTCTCGTGCGATCTGATTGGCCCGCAGGATCTTCCGTAGTGTCCACGGGTTGCTGGTGCCGCCCTTGACGGTCGGGTCGTTGGCGACCACCAGACATTCGACTCCGCTGACCGCACCGATGCCGACCACAACGCTGGCACCGACAGTGAAGTTCGTGCCCCAGGCGGCGAGGGGGCTGAGTTCGAGGAAGGGTGAATCTGAATCGAGCAGTGCCTCGACGCGCTCGCGTGCCGTCATCTTGCCGCGGGCGTGGTGGCGCGACACATACTTCTCTCCGCCGCCCGCCAGCGCCTTGGCGTGCTCGACTTCCAACTCGGCGAGCTTGCCCGCCATGGCTTCGGCCGCGTCGATGTAGCCGGGGGAGCGGGTGTCGAGAGCGGATCGCACGGTCATGACTGGTAGCCGAGTGTCTTGGCGGCTAGCGAGGTCAGGATCTCGGTAGTACCGCCGCCGAGTCCCAGAATCCGCATGTCACGGTATTGGCGTTCGACTTCTGACTCGGCCATGTAGCCCATGCCGCCGAACAACTGCACCGCCTGGTTGGCCACCCATTCGCCAGCTTCAACAGCGGTGTTCTTGGCGAAGCAGACCTCGGTGATGAGGTTCGTCTCACCGGAAAGCTCACGCTCCACGACGCTTCGCGTATAGACGCGGGCCACGTCGATGCGCCGTGCCATCTCGGCCAGTGTGTTCTGCACCGGCTGCCGCGCGATCAGCGGCTTGCCGAAGGTCTCGCGATTCCGGCACCAGTCGACGGTGAGGTCGAGGCAGCGCTGCGCGCTTGAATAGGCTTGCGCGGCGAGCCCGACTCGTTCGGAGACGAAGGCGGCGGCGATCTGCAAGAAGCCGCTGTTCTCGGCGCCGATCAGGTTGCAGGCGGGGACCCGTACGTCGCTGTAGGACAGCTCGGCGGTGTCCGACGAGCGCCAGCCCATCTTGTCCAGCTTGCGGCTGACTTGCAATCCAGGTGAGCAGCCCGGTCCGTCCTTCTCCACCACGATCAGCGAGACGCCCGCCGCGCCGGGGCCGCCGGTGCGCGCTGCGGTGACCACATAGTCGGCTCGTACCCCGGAGGTGATATAGGTCTTGGCGCCATTGAGGATGAAATCCGCGTCTGGCCCTGAGCCGTCGCGCTCGGCGCGGGTCCTCAAATGGCCGACGTCGGAACCTCCGCCTGGTTCGGTGATCGCCAGCGCACCGATCTTCTCGCCGCGCAGAGTCGGTCTTACATAGGTGTCGATGAGTCGCTCGTCCCCCGACGCGATCATATGGGGGACGGCGATACCGCAGGTGAACAGCGAAGCAAACACGCCGCCGGGTGATCCGGACTGGTGCATTTCCTCGCAAATGACGACCGCGTCGGCCCCGTCGCCACCTTCACCACCGACCGCCTCCGGGAAGCCGGCACCTAGCAATCCTGTCTGGGCTGCCTTGCGATGTAGGTCGCGTGGCAGCTCGCCGACCCGTTCCCACTCGTCGACATGGGGCAGCACTTCGCGGTCGGCGAACGCGCGCACGGTCTTCCGCAGGTCATCTCGCTCGGGTGTCGTCCAGATGTTCATGATAGGAATTCCTCCGGTACGTCGATGTGGCGGCTGCGTAGCCACTCGCCCAGCCCCTTGGCTTGCGGATCGAACCTGGCCTGGTACGCGACGCCCTTCCCGAGGATTCCATCGATCACGAAGTTGACGGCGTGCAGGTTGTTGAGCACATGGCGGGTGACGGGGAGGTCCGTTGTCTCAGGCAGTAGTTCCCGTAACTTGTCCACGGTCAGAGTGTGTACCAACCATCGCCACTGGTCGTCGTCCTCGATTCCCGTCGCTCCGGTGCGGACCCATACGCCGATGTTGGCACTGCCACCCTTGTCTCCGCTACGTGCTCCGGCGATGGTGCCCAGCGGTACCCGGCGCGTCGGGCCGGCCGGGAAGGGTTGGGGCAGGTCGCTGGTGGGTACCGTGTCCAGTTCCAGCGTCTGGTTGGCGGGCGGAATGACGGTGCGGGTGCCGTCGGGACGCACCGCAAGGTGGTCGACCTGATCAGCGGGGACGTAGGCCGCGGTGAACACGCCGTACACCTGACCATCGCCGGGCGGTGCGGTACTAGTGAAGCCAGGATAGCTCGCCAGCGCCAATTGAACTGCAGCCGAGGAGAACTGACGTCCCACCGTGTTTGGATCGGGATCGCGCACCACGCATCGGAGCAACGCGCTGGCGGTCTGTTCGGTGTCCGCGTCCGGATGGTCGGTGCGTGCCAGCGTCCATTCCAGCTCCGAGGGCGTGACGGGCAGGCTCGTCTCGAGCTGCCTGCGGACCAGTTCGGCCTTGGCCTCGATATCCAGACCGGTGAGAATCAGCGTAATCTCGTTGCGGAAACCGCCGATGCTGTTCAGCGACACCTTCAGCGTGGGCGGCGGCGGCTCACCGGTGACCCCGCTGACCCGGACCCGGTCCGGGCCTTCGTCGGCCAACTTGATCGAGTCCACACGAAGGGTCGCATCGGGATTGGCATATTTGGCACCCGTGATCTCGTACAGCAGCTGTGCGGTGACGGTATCGACGGTCACCGCGCCACCGGTTCCCGGATGCTTGGTGATCACCGAGGATCCATCTGCGTGGATCTCGGCGACCGGAAACCCGGGGTGTGTCAGATCAGCGATCTCAGTGAAGAACGAGTAGTTCCCACCGGTGGTCTGGGTGCCGCATTCGATGATGTGCCCCGCCGCGATCGCCCCCGCGATCGCAGAATGGTCCTTCCGGCTCCAACCGAAGTGCGCCGCCGCAGGCCCCACGATGACCGATGCATCGGTGACCCGTCCGGTGACAACGATGTCGGCTCCGGAGTCGAGACAGTCGACAATGCCCCAAGCGCCCAGATACACGTTGGCTGTCAGCGGCGGGCCCGTGAACCCGAACTCGTCGGCTCGGGCCAGCACGTCATCACCTTCGACGTGGGCGACGGAGACTGCGATGCCGAGTTTGTCGGCCAACGCGCTGACCGCAGCTGCTAACCCCGCGGGGTTGAGGCCACCGGCATTGGTGACGATCCGGACGCCTCGGTCTGTGGCGATGCCCAAGCACTCCTCGAGCTGGCGCAGGAATGTCTTGGCGTAGCCCTTGTCCGGGTTCTTCATCCGATCGCGGCCCAAGATGAGCATCGTCAGCTCTGCCAGATAATCGCCGGTCAGATAGTCGAGTTCGCCGCCGGTCAGCATCTCGCGCATGGCTGAGAGGCGGTCGCCATAAAAGCCTGAGCAGTTTCCGATACGGACCGGGGCGCGTGCCGAATCGATACCCAATGAATTCACCGGCGCTCCTGTCGTCGTCCAACCGTCGACCAACCAACCGGTAGGTTACTGGGTACCGTCGGTACCGAGTCAAGTCCCGGGCCGGTAAGTGGTCAACACAGTAGGAGAATCGCGGTGCCCACGATCATGCGCCGAAGGAGTTCCCGGCCGTGTGGCAGTGATGGCCGGAGTTTGGAACCTGTCCAGCTCACCGGCTATCCTGATCAGCAATTGCCCGCGCCAGGCAGGTCCAGGCTCGCGGGCAGTGCTATCACGGATACCACCCCAATAGATGGAGAGCTCGATCATGGCTGTGCCTAAGCGCAGGATGTCGCGTGCGAACACCCGTAGCCGGCGCGCGCAGTGGAAGGCCACCCGTACTGAACTTGTCGGCGTCACTGTCGCAGGTCAGCAGCACAAGGTCCCGCGGCGTCTACTCAAGGCCGCGCGGCTCGGGCTGATCGACCTCGACCGCCGCTAAGTTGCAGGAAGTTCCCTCCTGTTCGGCGCGCCTCTCAGCTCACTCTTAGACAGGGAGTCGACACTGTGTCAGTGCGCATACTTGTCGTTGACGATGATCGCGCGGTGCGCGAATCCCTGCGACGATCCCTTTCCTTCAACGGCTATTCGGTCGAGTTGGCTCAGGATGGCCGGGAAGCGCTCGACCTGATCGTCCGCCACCGTCCCGACGCCCTCGTGCTCGATGTGATGATGCCGAGGTTGGACGGTCTTGAGGTGTGCCGCCAGCTTCGGAGCGCCGGCGATGATCTCCCGATCTTGGTGCTCACCGCGCGCGACTCCGTGTCCGAACGGGTTGCCGGACTGGACGCGGGAGCCGACGACTACTTGCCGAAGCCGTTCGCTTTGGAGGAGTTGCTGGCGCGGATGCGCGCACTGCTGCGCCGCACCAATCCCGAAGACGAGAACGCATCGGAGGCTATGGCCTTTTCGGACCTGTCACTGGATCCGGTGACACGCGAGGTCGCTCGCGGCGAGCGGCCGATCAGCCTTACCCGCACCGAGTTCTCCCTGCTGGAAATGCTGATCGCCAACCCGCGCCGTGTCTTGACCCGCAGTCGCATCCTCGAGGAGGTGTGGGGATTCGACTTCCCGACGTCAGGAAACGCCCTCGAAGTCTATGTCGGCTACCTGCGGCGTAAGACCGAGGCCGAAGGCGAGTCGCGGCTGATCCACACCGTGCGCGGGGTGGGATACGTGCTGCGCGAAACGCCGCCCTGATGGCTGTGCGGATGCCCGGCGAGGAATCATCGGGCCACCCGGCGCCGGTAGCGCCGACGGCCAATTCGGTGTCACTGCGTTGGCGCGTCATGTTGCTGGCCATGTCGATGGTGGCGATGGTCGTGGTGCTGATGGCCGTCGCCGTCTACGCGGTCGTGTCCCGAGCGCTCTACGACGACATCGACACCCAGCTGCGTAGCCGCGCTGAGTTGCTCATAGAGAGCGGATCGTTGGCCGCCGACCCCGGCAAGGCCATCGAGGGCACCGCGTACTCCGAGGTCAACGCCATGTTGTTCACCCCACGGGCGATCTACACCGCCAACCAGCGGGGGCAGACGTTGCCACTCGGGGGACCCGAAAAGGATGTGATCCAGGGAAAACTGCTGATGTCACTGCGCACAGTCAGCCGCCAGAGGGTGCTCGCTGTGCATCTCAGTAACGGCAGCGCGCTGCTCATCTCCAAGAGCTTGACACCGACCGGACAGGTGCTCAAACGGTTAGGCACCATTCTGCTCATCGTTGGCGGGATAGGAGTGGTGGTGGCTGCCATCTCCGGCGGAATGGTGGCACGCGCCGGACTGCGCCCGGTGGCCCGGCTCACCGAGGCTGCTGAGCGGGTCGCCCGAACTGACGACTTGCGCCCGATCCCGGTGCACGGCAGCGATGAACTTGCGCGCCTCACTGAGGCTTTCAACATGATGCTGCGGGCGTTGGCTGAGTCTCGTGAGCGGCAGGCACGTTTGGTCACCGATGCCGGCCACGAGCTGCGTACCCCCCTGACGTCGCTGCGCACGAACGTGGAGCTGCTGATGGCATCGATGGCCCCGGGGGCGCCGCGCCTGCCCGAGGAGGAGATGGTCGGGCTGCGGACCGACGTCCTCGCGCAGATCGAGGAATTGTCGACGCTGGTTGGCGATCTGGTGGATCTTACCCGCGAGGAGGCCGGAGGCGTCATCCACGAGACGGTCGAGCTGGCCGAGGTGATAGATAGGTCTCTGGAACGAGTTCGCCGGCGCCGCAACGATATCGAATTCGACATATCGGTGACGCCGTGGCAGGTGTACGGCGATGGGGCCGGTCTCGGCCGCGCAGTGCTCAACCTTCTTGACAACGCCGCGAAGTGGAGTCCGCCGGGCGGCCGGGTGGGTGTCAGGCTCGTGCAGGCCGACGCGATGCACGCGGAGCTGGTGGTGTCCGATTACGGCCCCGGAATCCCACCGCAGGAACGGAGTCTCGTCTTCGAACGGTTCTTCAGGTCAACCGCTGCCAGGGCGATGCCGGGGTCAGGTCTGGGCTTGGCGATTGTCCAACAGGTGGTGCTCAAGCATGGAGGCACGCTGTTCGTGCGCGAAACGGTTCCTGGTGGTCAACCGCCGGGTACCTCGATGCACATGGTGCTGCCGGGCCGTCCCTCAGCCGCGGGTGTCGATAGAGATAAGCCGGTGCGAGAAGTCGCGACACGCGGACATTGATCGCTGCGGTGAGCACAATCACAGGCGAAGATGGTGGTACAGAGCCTGGGGGTGCCCGAATGGTCCCGATGTGATCGCAGTGCCAATGGACCTCTAAGGGGATTCTCAGCACGGTTGGGCACCCTGGAGGTTCACCATTCGTTGATCCAGGCGAGAAGAACTTACTTCAGGAAGGGCATCGCAGCGACATGACGAACCACCCGAGGTACTCGCCGGCCCCGCCGCCGGGTCGCCAATCCCATAGTGATGGGCAGGTTCAGCCCGGCCCGCAACCCTCAGGCGCCTACGAGCAGCAGCCCTACGATTGGCGCTACGCGACTGAGCAACAGCGACAAGCGTTTCGGCCGCATTACGACCCGTACCGGGGTGCTCCGATGCCTGTCAGGCCGGGTCAGTACCTGCGACCGGACATGCCGGTCGCTCCACAGTCGCATCCCCAGAAACGCTCCCGTGCAACGGCATTGACGGTAGGTGCGGTCGCCGTCGCGATCGTGTCCGCGGGTGTCGGTGGCGGCGTAGCTGTGCTGACCCACCCTGGCCATGATGTCGCCGCGATAGGTGCTTCCGGCGCGGCGCCCAGCATGCCTGCCGCCAGTGCGCCGGTCGGCTCCGTCGAGCAGGTGGCCGCTAAGGTCTTGCCCAGCGTTGTCAAGCTGGAAGTGAATGTCGGACGGCTGTCAGAAGAGGGCTCCGGTGTGGTCCTGACGACGGATGGACTGATCTTGACGAACAACCACGTGGTCGCCGCGGCCGGAGAGGCGGAGGGTCCAGGCGCGGCGGGCGGTCCAAAGACCAAAGTGACCTTCGCCAATGGAAATACAACGTCATTCAGCTTGGTTGGTACGGACCCCGGTAGCGATATAGCGGTAGTTCAGGCCAAGAACGTCTCGGGCCTGACGCCGGTAGCGGTCGGTTCGTCAGCGGACTTGCGGGTCGGACAGGATGTTGTAGCTATCGGATCCCCGCTCGGACTTGAGGGCACGGTAACCACCGGCATCATCAGCGCCCTGAACCGTCCGGTGGCCGCAGGTGGTGACGCGAAGAATCAGAACACTGTTCTCGACGCGATTCAGACCGATGCGGCAATAAACCCGGGGAATTCGGGTGGCGCGCTGGTGAATATGAGTGGTGAGCTTGTTGGCATCAATTCCGCGATCGCCACGATGGGTGCTGACGCGGGCGGGCCGCGGGGCGGGTCCATCGGGTTGGGCTTCGCGATCCCGGTGGACCAGGCCAAGCGGATCGCCGACGAGTTGATCCAGACGGGATCGGCTTCCCGGGCCTCGCTGGGTGTCCAAGTTGGCAATGAAGCAGGGGTGGACGGTGCCAAGATCGTCGAGGTCACCTCTGGGGGAGCGGCCGCAAAAGCGGGACTGCCCGACGGAGTCCTGGTCACCAAGCTCGACGACAGGTTGGTAGACAGCGCCGATGCGCTGGTTGCGGCCGTGCGTTCGAAGGTGCCCGGCGACACGGTGACGCTGACGTATTTGGACCCTGCGGGTAAGGCGCAAACGGTGGAGGTCACGCTCGGCAAGGTCGGCCAGTGAAGTTGGTGGCCGGTCAGAAGGGCCGAGACCTCAGTGTGGCTGCACTGATGTCCGAGCCGAGATATACGGTTGAGGGCATGGAACAGCCTCAGATGTTGGTGGGCCGGGCGCTGGTGGTAGTAGTCGATGACCGCACCGCCCACGGCGACGAGGCGGACCACAGCGGCCCCTTGGTCGCTGAGCTGCTCGGCGAGGCAGGTCTCGTGGTTGACGGCGTAGTGGTGGTGTCCTCGGACGAGGTCGAAATCCGCAATGCGCTGAACACTGCGGTCATCGGCGGCGTCGACCTGGTCGTGTCGATCGGGGGCACCGGGGTAGCGCCACGTGACGTCACCCCCGAATCGACCCTCGATCTCCTCGACCGTGAGCTTTTGGGAATCGCCGAGGCGCTTCGGGCGTCGGGACTGTCGGCAGGTATCGCCGACGCGGGACTGTCGCGCGGGCTGGCCGGCGTCTCCGGCAGCACCCTGGTGGTGAACCTCGCCGGATCGCGCGCGGCGGTGCGCGATGGTATGGCCACCCTGGGACCGTTGGCGGCGCAGATTATCGCGCAGCTATCCAGCTTGGAAATCTGAAGAATTGGTCGTCCAGGCTTTTGCCTATGCGGCGCTGGATGGTTTTCTGTGCATCGGTTTGCCGTCGCCGGCCGAACCCGAC
>CAXMSM010000391.1:0-3993 GCA_964195655.1 uncultured Gammaproteobacteria bacterium
GTATTGCAGACGGCGCTGGAGCTGGCCCGCCGCGGCGTCGAGGTGGAGATCTTTACCAGGGCCACCTCGTCAGCCGATCAACCGGTCGTCCAGGTGGCCCCCGGCGTGCTGGTGCGCAATGTCGTGGCTGGACCGTTCGAAGGGATGGACAAGAACGACCTACCGACTCAGCTCTGCGCCTTCACTGCGGGCGTGCTGCGCGCGGAGGCCACCCACGAACCCGGCTACTACGACGTCGTTCACTCGCACTACTGGCTCTCCGGACAGGTCGGATGGTTGGCCGCCGACCGCTGGGCAGTGCCGCTGGTGCACACCGCTCACACTCTCGCCGCGGTGAAGAACGCCTCGCTGGCCGACGGCGATTCACCCGAACCACCGCTACGGTCGGTCGGCGAGCAGCAGGTGGTCGACGAGGCCGACCGGCTCATCGCCAACACTGAACACGAAGCGCAGCAATTGGTTTTTCTACATCAGGCCGAGAAGGGCCACATCGATGTCGTGCACCCCGGCGTCGACTTGCAGAACTTCACACCTGGTGACCGCCAGGCCGCCCGCGCCGCGCTTGGCCTGGACGCCCAAGCTTCGATCGTGGCATTCGTCGGCCGCATCCAGCCGCTCAAGGCGCCCGACGTGCTGCTGCATGCGGCCGCGCTGCTGCCGGGCATCCACGTGCTGATTGCCGGCGGGCCGTCCGGCTCCGGCCTGATTTCGCGCAGCGCAGCGGGTGGCCCGTCGGCCCTCGACGGTTTGGTTCACCTGGCCGCGGAGTTGGGTATCACCGACCGCGTGACGTTCCTTCCGCCACAGTCGCACGATGATCTCGTGCGGGTCTACCGGGCAGCCGACATCGTTGCGGTGCCGAGCTATTCGGAATCCTTTGGTCTGGTTGCCGTCGAGGCGCAGGCCTGTGGCACCCCGGTAGTGGCGGCTGCCGTCGGCGGACTGCCTGTGGCGGTGCGCGCCGGTTTGAGCGGTGCGCTGGTGGACGGACACGGCACCAACGACTGGGCGACGGCGATCGGCGACATGGTTCATCGAGATCCTGCGACCATGCGGCGGGCGGCCGTCGAGCATGCTGCCACGTTCTCGTGGGCGCACAGCGTCGATGCACTGCTGGGCAGCTATGGGCATGCGATCGCCGACCACCGCGCTCGCCACCAGGGCCCGCAGTCGGCCAGACGCAGGGGACGCCGGTTCTCGATGCGGCGGGGAGTGCGCGCGTGAGTGGTGATGAGCCGCTTGCGCGAAGAGTGGACAGTGCAGAAGTGCAGGACCTGATTGAAAGCACCCTCAAAGAGCACGATCTGACGTATACCCATCACAAGGGTGCGCGCGGGAGCCTTCCCGGGCTGGTCGTCGAGCTGCCGGGTGAGCGCAGGCTCAAGACCAACACCATCCTGAGCATCGGCGAACACTCACTGCGCGTGGAGGCATTCGTTTGCCGCCAACCCGACGAGAACCACGAAGGTGTCTACCGGTTCCTACTCAGGCGCAATCGCCGGCTCTACGGGGTCGCTTACACCATCGACAACACCGGCGACATCTATCTCGTCGGCCGGATGGCGCTGATGTCCGTTACCGCCGATGAGATCGACCGGGTGCTTGGGCAGGTACTTGAGGCCGTTGATGCGGACTTCAACACATTGCTGGAGTTGGGTTTTCGCACCTCCATCCAGAAAGAGTGGGAGTGGCGGGTGTCGCGCGGTGAATCGCTGAACAATCTGCGGGCGTTCGAGCATCTCATCGACGACCAAGACGACGACTGACCGTCCGCCCGACCGTACCGTCCTTGCCCAAACCAACGTTTGGGCGGATTTGTGGGAGTAAGTCGCGCCAGTTCGTGGATCTCGGCATGGGCAGCGCACGGGCAATTGATCGTGAGATGATTCGGGTCATGGCAGATACCGCGACGCTGATCCTCCTCCGCCATGGCGAGAGTGAGTGGAACGCGCTGAACCTGTTCACCGGCTGGGTCGACGTCGACCTGACCGACAAGGGCATGGCTGAGGCGGTCCGCGCGGGTGAGCTCATCAAGGCTCAGGACCGGCTTCCCGATGTGCTGTACACCTCGCTGCTCAGGCGCGCCATCACCACCGCAAACGTCGCACTCGACAAGGCGGGCCGGCACTGGATCCCAGTGCACCGGGACTGGCGCCTCAACGAACGTCACTACGGCGCTCTGCAGGGCCTCGGCAAGGCCGCGACCAAGGCCAAGTACGGCGAGGAACAGTTCATGGCCTGGCGGCGCAGCTACGACACCCCGCCGCCGCCGATCGAGGCGGGTAGCGAATTCAGCCAGGACAGCGATCCGCGCTATGCGGACATTGCCGGCGGGCCGCTGACCGAGTGCCTCAAGGATGTCGTCGAGCGTTTCGTGCCTTATTTCACCGAGGTGATCGTTCCCGACTTGAAGGCAGGCAAAACGGTACTGATCGCAGCGCACGGCAATTCGCTGCGTGCGCTGGTCAAGTACCTGGACGGCATGTCGGACGAGGACATCGTTGGCCTGAACATCCCCACTGGCATCCCGCTTCGCTACGACTTGGATGAGAACCTGTCTCCGACCCTTGCCGGGGGGACGTACTTGGATCCCGAGGCCGCGGCGGCCGGCGCGGCGGCGGTGGCCGCCCAGGGCGCCAAGTAGTCAGCCGATCTGCACTTGTGCCCCACCCGAGAAAACAATGAGTGAACAATCGGGGACACCAACCCGAACTTGGGTCTTTGGTTTTGTGATGTGTCCCGATTTGGTCGTACGCCGCTGGGAGGACGTTCACCGAATGCGTACGATTTTCGCGTGAGTGTCATATCGGCGCTGCTGCTTGCAGCGATGGTGGCACTGCTCGCATTGTCGATCGGTGTGGCGTTCGGTGTGGTCGTGGTCCCCCACCTCAGCGCACGCAGAAATCGGCGTGCCGCCCAGCAGTCAGGCATCACCATCTCGCAGATGCTTGAGCACGTGGTGGCGCAGTCTCCGGTGGGAATCGTGGTCGTCGACACCTACCGTGACGTGGTCTACACCAACGAACGCGCTAAGGAACTGGGCCTGGTGCGCGACCGGCTGCTCGACGATCGTGCCTGGCTGGCCGCCCAGCGCACGCTGGCCACCGGTGAGGATGTCGAGGTCGACCTGTCTCCGCCCAATCGCAGCCGGCCGGGCAGATCCAGCCTGGCGGTGCGTGGCCATGTGCGGCTGCTGACCGAGGATGACCGGCGGTTCGCGGTGGTCTACGTCGACGACCAATCCGAGTACGCGCGGATGGAAGCGACGCGCAGGGATTTCGTGGCGAATGTCAGCCACGAGCTCAAGACACCGGTTGGGGCGATGGGTGTGCTGGCCGAGGCCATTCTGGCCTCGGGTGATGACCCTGAGACGATCCGTCGTTTTGCTCAGAAAATGGTCACCGAGTCCCATCGACTGGCCGACATGGTGGGCGAGCTGATCGAACTGTCGCGGCTGCAGGGCGCCGAGCGACTGCCCGACCTGGAGGAGGTCGACGTCGACGTTGCGGTCGCCGAAGCATTGTCACGCCACAAGGTTGCAGCCGACAACACCAAGATCACCGTCAACACCGATGCCCCTACCGGTTTCCGGGTGTTCGGCGATAAGACGCTGTTGGTGACTGCGATCGCGAACCTGGTGTCCAACGCAATCGCGTACTCGCCCAACGGATCCTCGGTGTCGGTAAGTCGGCGCCGACGCGGCGATGACATCGAGATCGCGGTCACCGACCGTGGTATCGGCATCGCCCGCGCCGATCAGGAGCGTGTCTTCGAAAGATTCTTCCGCGTCGACCAGGCGCGGTCCCGGGCAACCGGAGGCACCGGGCTTGGGCTGGCGATCGTCAAGCACGTCGCTGCCAATCACAACGGCACAATTCGGCTGTGGAGCCAGCCGGGTACCGGGTCGACGTTCACTTTGTCGATTCCCGCCTATTCAGATGGGGACGACTCAGATACTCAAGATGGACGAGAGGATTAGTACATCGATGACCA
>CAXMSM010000392.1:0-6671 GCA_964195655.1 uncultured Gammaproteobacteria bacterium
TAGCCGACCGGGGGCAGACGGGCACATTGATCGCCGATGACTACCTCGGGCGCAAGACCCTTCAGGCCTACGCCCCGGTTGCCGACACCCAAGTGACCTGGAACATCGTGGCCAAGACCAATGCCGCGGAGGCGTTCGCACCCGTTGCCCGGTTCACCCGCACCCTGGTGTTGTCGACCACCGCGATCATTTTCGTCGTCTGCGTGGTCGCAATGATTCTTGCCCGCCGATTCGTGCGGCCCATCAGGCGTCTTGAGGCCGGCTCACAGCAGATCGCCGCTGGCGATTTCGGCACAGTGGTGCCGCTTCGCTCACTCGACGAGTTCGGTGACCTCACAGTCGCGTTCAACGAGATGAGCCGCAACCTTGCTCTTCACCAGCAGTTACTCGAGGAGCAACGCGAGGAGAACACCAAGCTGTTGCTGTCCCTGATGCCGAAATCCGTCGTACAGCGATACCGCGACGGTGAAGAAAACATCGCATTGGATCATCCGAACGCCAGCGTGATCTTCGCCGATATTGTCGGGCTTGACGAGATCGCAGTGCGCCTGCCGCCGGACGAATCGTTGCAGATCGTCAACAAGTTGGTGCACCAGTTCGACGCGGCCGCTCAGGACCTCGGCATCGAGCAGGTCCGCACACAGCACAACGGCTACCTGGCCAGTTGCGGGCTCAACCAGCCCAGGCTGGATAACGCACGCCGTACCGTGGACTTCGCCGTCGAGATGCAACACATCGTGGACAGGTTCAACGCCGAGAATGGCTACGACCTGCGGCTGCGGGTCGGCATCGACACCGGCACCGTAGGAAGCGGACTGATAGGCAAGTCCAACATCGACTACGACATGTGGGGCGACGCCGTCAACCTCGCCTATCAGGTGCGCAGTGGATCCGCACAGCCCGGCATCTACGTGACCTCCCGGGTTTACGACGTCGTGCGTGATCTGCACGACTTCACTCCCGCCGGCGTGGTCAGCCACGACGGGAACGACGAACAGACCTACCGCCTGGTGGAGAGCAGCTAGCGATGGAGTTCATCGCAGAGCCGTGGTTCTACTGGGCACTGTCGGTCGCAATTGGCCTTCCTATCGGGCTGATCGCGCTGACCGAATTGCGCGGCGCACTGGACCGCCGAGGTAGTCCGCTGACCCGGTCGGTGGAGATACTGCGCAACTACATTCTTCCGCTGGGGGCGCTGCTGGCCCTGCTGACCGGCGCCAATCAGGTGCCGTCACACGCAACACCAGTCCGGCTGGTAGCCACCACCCTGGGCTTCGTGGTGCTGGTACTGCTGCTGTCAGGCCTCAACGCCACCCTCTTCGATAGTGCCCCGGAGGGCAGTTGGCGCCAGCGGTTGCCGACGATCTTCATCGACGTCGCCCGTTTCGGCCTGATCGCCGTGGGCCTCGCTGTGATCCTGTCGGTGGTCTGGGGCGCCAACGTCGGTGGGTTGTTCACTGCCCTCGGGGTCACCTCGATCGTGCTCGGTTTGGCGCTGCAGAACTCCGTCGGTCAGATCGTCTCCGGCCTGCTGCTGTTGTTCGAGCAACCTTTCAAAATCGGCGACTGGCTCGACACCCCGTCGGCCCGTGGCCGCGTCGTCGAAGTCAACTGGCGGGCCACCCACATCGAAACCGGCAGCGGCTTGCAGGTGATGCCGAACTCGGTACTTGCCGGGGCATCGTTCACCAACTTGAGCCGGCCCGGCGGAAATCACGCCATGTCGGTATCGACGGTGTTCGCCGCCACCGACTCGCCCGACGCCGTATGCGACACGCTGACCCGCGTGGCCGCCCGACTACCCCAGCTACGCGCCGGTGACCAGCCTGTGACCGTGCCGGTCGGCACCACCGAGTTTCACACCACCATCCCGTTGCGTTCCCCCGCCGACAGCGGCGCAGCCCGCGCCACATTTCTGCGCTGGACCTGGTATGCGGCCCGCAGAGCTGGCCTGCACCTAGACCAAGCCGCCGATGACTTCGCCACCGAGAGCAGGAAGCAGGCCGGGCTGCAAGCGATAGCCCCGACGTTACGTCTGTCCGGGACCGACCAGCAGTTGCTGCTGACCAAGGTGCACCTGGCCCGCTATGGCGCCGGCGAAACACTGCAGTCGAACGGCGAACTGCCTACCCAGATGACGTTCGTGATGGCCGGGCGCGTTCAGATCACCGTCACCGATGATGCCGGTTCAGTCATCCCGGTGCGGACTCTGCGCCGCGGCGACTTCCTGGGTCAGGGCGCACTGATCCGCGAGGCGGCGAACGCAGACGCCACTGCCCTCGAAGAAGTCTCGGTGCTGGAGATCGATCGCGACGACATCGAAGAACTGGTGATGCACAAGCCCCTACTGCTCAAGGACATCGGCAAGGCGATCGACGAACGCCGCAAGGGCGTTGAATCGGCCTTGGAGGCGGCGCAGGGCAGTTGACCGCCCAATCTGAGACACAGCCCCGGCCAGATTGCGAAGATGGGGGGGTGGATACACCGACTGTCGCTGAGGCAACTTTCGCCGTCCTACGCCGGTTCGGCGTCGACCGGGTGTTCGGCAACCCCGGCTCCACTGAGATGCGCATGTTCGTGCGGTGGCCAGATGACCTCGATTACGTGCTGGGTCTACAGGAGGCGACCGTGGTTGCGATGGCCGACGGCTACGCGCAGCGGTCGGGACGGCCGGGCGTCGCGAACGTACACACTGCCGCAGGACTGGGCAACGCGATGGCCTCGGTAATCACCGCATGGCGAAATCAGACTCCACTCGTTGTCACTGCCGGCCAACAGACTCGCGCCATGCTGCCGACTGAACCGTATCTGTGCTCCCCGCAGTCCACTCTGCTCCCGCAGCCCTACGTCAAGTGGGCCATCGAGCCGGCCCGGGCTGCCGACGTACCGGGAGCCCTGGCGCGGGCGCTATTGGTCGCGAGCACGCCGCCGTGCGGGCCGGTATTCGTCTCCATTCCCGAGGACGACTGGGAAGGCCAGGCTGCTCCGGTGCCGACACACACGGTTGTATCGGCGCTCGGCGCTGATCCGTACGCCATCGCCCGCTTTGCCGAAACCCTCTCGGCTGCAACGGCACCCGCTCTCGTCGTTGGACCGCAGGTGGATAGCGATCGGGCGGGCGCCGACGCCGTCGAACTCGCCGAACGACTCAACGCCGCGGTCTACGTAGCGCCGTGGTCGTCGAGATGCAGCTTCCCTGAACGCCACCCGCTGTTTCAGGGTTTCCTGACGGCCAGCCGCGAACAGGTCGTGCGCGAGTTGGACGGCCACGACGTGGTGCTCGTCGTGGGCGCGCAACTGTTCACTTACCACGTCCACACCGATGGCCCGTTCTTGCCCGACGGGGCCGTCGCGCTGCACATGACCGACAATCCGACGCACGCATTTTCAGCGCCGGTCGGTGAAAGCCTGCTCTGCTCTGCACGATTGGGTTTGCAAGCTCTCTTGTCACACCTACCGCCGACCAACCGAGTGGGGCCGCCCCCGAAGGAGCGCCCCGCCGCCCCGCCGTTGACCGATCCGATGACCGCCGACGCAGTGTTACACACCCTCGGCAAGCTGACAGCGCCCGGAACGGTCTTCGTCGAGGAGGCACCGTCGTACCGAACGGCGCTGCGGACCAACCTGCCAATTGCCGAGCCGGGTGGATACTTCAACGGCTTCAGCGGTGGCCTGGGATGGGGCTTGCCTGCCGCGGTCGGTGGCGCCCTGGCCGACCCCACCCATCGCACAGTGGCAGTCATGGGCGATGGGTCGATGATGTACTCCATCCAGGCACTGTGGACGGCCGCCAAGTATCGCGTTCCGCTGACGGTGTTGGTATTGAACAACGCCGAATACGGCGCGATGAAGCTGTTCAAGAACCTCTTCAAGATCCCGTCGTTCCCACCCGCCATCGAGACGAGCCTGGATCTGCCCGGAATCGACCTATCCGCAGTCGCCCAGGGGTTGGGAATACCCGCTGTTCGCGTAGACCGTGCCCGCCAGTTGCCTGAAGTCCTGCAGACAGCGCTGACATGTGACGGACCGATGCTCGTGGATGTTGCCGTCGCACCGGTGCGGGGGGCGGGCCCGCTGTAGCTCCAGGCTACGAATTCTCCCCAACGCGACACCACGCTGCGACCTCAGAGCGCCCGACAACCGTAGTGCGGGTTTCCCGGACCTCATCCATGAGGCGTTGTGCAAGGGTTTCAATTCCGACCTCGGTCGCGGTGGCTACACCCTGTGCCTCCATGGCCGGAAGAAGTGTCTCAACGATGTCGACGACGGCTCGCAGCCAGACGTCAGCTGCATCCCCTGCCCCGATGAAGGTCCGCATGCTCAGAGTCGGCGCAGGCAAGCCGGCGTCGGTGAAGGCACCGTGCAGCCGATCGGCCATATTCCAGGAAGTGCGAGCCCGGTCTGCTGTCTCGACGATCCATTGACAGCAGCGGTCGTGGGTCGGCGCCGGTGGCGACGAGCGGACGGCACGCCAGTCCGGCTCGTGAAAAACTACGACGCCACCTGGCGCCAGGTGCTGAGAAAGTCGACGAAGCATCGCGGCTGGGTCTGGCTGGAAGACCAGCACGTAGCGGCCGACAATCGCATCGAATGTCCGGTCGAAGGTCAATTCGGAAGGGTCACCGTTTCGGAAGCTGACGGTTTCGGACAGGCCCCGGGCCGCCGCAGTGGCCGATGCCGCCCGCACTGCGGCCGCCGCCGTGTCCGTCCCGATGACGTGACCGCCGGGCGCCGTCAGCGCTGCAGCAAGAAAGGCAACGTCACCCGTACCGCTTCCAATGTCCAGAACCCTCATACCGGGTTTCAGGCCAGCGGTCGCCAAGTACCCCCGGGTGATCGAGTCGAGCAGCACGGCCTGGCGACCAAGACGGCCTAACTCATGATCCGAGTGGCCCAGTACGTAGTGGCGTTGGTTCACTTGACACGCCTCCCTGCCCGACAAAGGATCGGGTCCCAGTTCAGAGATTAGTCTTCATCCTCGAGCAGTCATCAACTACTTGGTCGAGCTCACTTGTGCCGTCGTCGCGCGACTCGGCCCGGATTCGAGTCCTTTCCTGGCACGGGTGTCCGCCCGATGGTGCGGGCGCGGGCGATAGTGTGCTTTGTCGGCTTCAGTGCCAAGCCAATAGAAATGTCGAGAATTTCATGACTGCAGCAACAGAACCGTCGGAGCTCGAATCGCGGGTCGGCCACTACTACCAAATGGACGACACCTACCTGGTCGGCCGGGAGAAAGTGCGCGAGTACGCCCGCGCCGTGCAGGACTATCACCCCGCGCACTGGGATGTCGCCGCCGCCGCTGAACTGGGCTACTCCGACCTGGTGGCGCCGCTGACGTTCACCTCGGCCCCAGGCATGTCCTGCAATCGCCGGATGTTCGAATCGGTGGTCGTCGGCTACGACACCTACCTGCAGACCGAAGAAGTGTTCGAGCAACACCGCCCGATCGTCGCCGGCGACGAGCTGCACGTCGATGTCGAGCTGACGTCGGTGCGCAGGATCGCCGGCAGGGACATGATCACCGTGACCAACACCTTCACCGACACCGCTGGCGAGCGGGTGCACACCCTGCACACAACCGTCGTCGGCGTTACCGCCGAGGACCTCGATCCCACGATCAAGATCGCCGTACAGAACTCGATGATGCACGACGTGGACTTCTCCGGAATCGGCACATTCGATACCGAATACCGCAAGACAGTGCGCCCCGCGGGTGACGTCCGGATCTCCAAGGGCGACATGGCCCGCACGCCGGGGACGCCGTCTTTCGACGACGTGAAAGTTGGCGATGAGCTACCGACGCACCACACCCGACTGTCCCGCGGGGACCTGGTGAACTATGCCGGCGTAGCTGGTGATGCCAACCCGATTCACTGGGACGAGGACATCGCCAAGCTGGCCGGGCTGCCCGATGTGATCGCCCACGGAATGCTCACCATGGGGTTGGGTGCCGGATTCGCCTCCGCATGGTCGGGCGACCCTGGTGCGGTGACCCGCTACGCGGTGCGGTTGTCTGCGCCCGCGATCGTGTCGGCCACCGAAGGCGCCGATATCGAGTTCAGCGGCCGGATCAAGTCGCTGGACCCGGCGACTCGCACCGGTGTCGTGATTGTCGCCGCGAAATCAGGTGCCCGAAAGATCTTCGGCCTGGCGACATTGAACATCCGCTTCCGTTGAGGCCACGCTGCTCACGGCGGCGGTCAGGACGACGACGCGGCCCCATCGATAGGATCCCTTTCATGCCGTGAACACCGCTACGCCGCACCCGGCAACAGCCAGGCATGCCGCCAGGGTGATCACCCAGGGATTGGCACCGATCGTCGACGCGGACACCAGGAGCAGGACGGCCCCAACCACGTAGACCGCGCAGTCCGCCCAAGCCAACTTCAAGAAACTGACGCGGGCGACCGGGCCCTACAAAACCGACTCCCTAACCATAAATCACCCACTTATCGAAAGATCTCTAACCCGTTTCCCGGGTCCCCATGAGCTTCAGCACGGCGGCAGTTCCAATCTTGACACCGACGGGGATGGCGGCTAAGTCCACCTGATAGTCCGGGTTGTGATTGGCATAGGGCACCTGCATGCCATCCGCTTGGGCCTGTTGAAAGTGCTCGGGTTTCGCGGTGCCCACGTACATGAATAGATAGCGACTCTTCTCGTTGTCGATG
>CAXMSM010000393.1:0-5390 GCA_964195655.1 uncultured Gammaproteobacteria bacterium
GGCGTGATCCATGGGACCCGTCCAGTGTGGAGGCGGACAACTCCGGCAGAGATAGGCTGCTGGCCGAAGCGGAATCCGAACTGGACCGCCAGATCGGGCTGGCCCGGGTCAAAGAGCAGATTGAGCTCTATCGCGCAGCCACCCAGATGGCGAGGGTTCGGGCCGCCCGCGGAATGAAGGTCGCCCAAGCTTCGAAGCATATGATCTTCACCGGCCCGCCGGGGACGGGCAAGACGACTATCGCACGCGTTGTCGCCAACATCCTCGCAGGCTTGGGTGTGATCAGTGAGCCGAAACTCGTTGAGGCATCGCGTAAGGACTTCGTCGCCGAGTACGAAGGCCAGTCAGCGGTCAAGACCGCACGAACCATTGACCGGGCGTTGGGTGGTGTGCTTTTCATCGATGAGGCTTACACGCTGGTACAGGAGCGCGACGGACGCGCCGACCCGTTCGGCACTGAGGCATTGGAAGCTCTGTTGGCTCGTATGGAGAATGACCGTGACCGACTGGTGGTGATCATCGCGGGCTACAGCAGCGACATCGACCGGCTGCTGGCAACTAACGATGGCCTGCGATCGCGCTTCTCGACCCGCATCGAGTTCGATTCGTACTCCTCGGACGAAATCGTCGACATCGCGAGAGTCATTGCTGCCGGGAATGACTCGTATCTTGCCGACGAGGCCGCCAAGCGGGTGCTGGATGCGGCAACTCTGCTTATCAAGAGCACCGCGAACGGAAAGCCTGCCCTCGATGTCGCCGGCAACGGTCGCTACGCGCGCCAGCTTGTAGAAGCCGGCGAGCAAACGCGCGATATGCGTTTGGCTCGGTCCCTGGATGTCGATTCCCTTGCCACCGAACAACTCAGTGAGATCAGCGGGGAAGACATGGCTTCGGCGATCACGTCGGTTCACGACCGACTGAACCTCAGCGAGTAGACGATGGCGGGATTTCGACTCACTACCAAGGTGCAGGTTAGCGGCTGGCGCTTCCTGTTGCGCCGCGTCGAGCATGCAATCGTGCGCCGCGATACCCGCATGTTCGACGATCCCCTCCAGTTCTACAGCCGCGCGGTGACCGCGGGCATCGTGATCGCGGTGCTGGTCTGCCTCGGTGCTGCACTTCTCGCCTACTTCAAGCCCCTCGGAAAGCGTGGCGGGGACAGCCTTCTGGTCGACCGCAACACCAACCAGTTGTATGTGGTGCTGCCGGGCAGTGGTCAGCTGAGGCCCGTGTACAACCTGACGTCGGCACGGCTGATCCTCGGCAGCAGCGGTAAGCCCGTCGCGGTCAAGTCCGAGGAGCTCGACGGCATGCCGAAGGGGCAGCCGCTGGGCATACCGGGTGCACCGTACGCCACCCCAGTGTCTACGTCGGTGGAGTCGCAATGGGCCCTGTGTGACACTGTCATCAGGCCCGAAAGCGTCGCGCCGACCATCGACACGGCAGTGCTGATCACCCCGCTGGCGCTGGACTCGTCGGTCGGGCCGATGCGTACCGAGCAGGGCATGCTGATCTCATTCAAGAACCAGGACTGGCTCGTCACCGATGCCGGGCGCCACGCAATCGACCTGTCCGACCGGGCGGTCACGTCGGCAGTGGGGATTCCGGTCACTGCGCGGTCCACTCCTATTTCGGAGGGGCTGTTCAACGCACTGCCCAACGCAGGGCCGTGGCGGCTGCCCGACATCCCTGGCGGCGGTGTGCCGAACTCGGTGGGCTTGCCGCCGGAATTGGTGATCGGCTCGGTGTTCAAGACCGTCACCGGCTCGGGTGAGCAGGCCGACGAAAAATACTTCGTGGTGTTGCCCAACGGTGTTGCGAAAGTCAACGACACGACTGCCGCGGCGCTGCGCGCCACGAACTCGTATGGCTTGATATCGCCTCCTTCCATGGAACCGAGCGCGGTCGCGCGGGTCTTCGAGCAGGTATACAACTCGCCGTTGCCAGAGACCCCGATGGATGTTCTCCTTCGCCAGGAGATTCCGACGCTGTGCTGGGCATGGCAGCGCGAACCCGGGGACCAGGGCCCGAAGGCCACGGTGATTGCGGGCCGCCGGCTCCCGCTGCCCGACTTGGCGCTCAGCACCGGGATCAGACAGATCGCCGGGGATTCCACGGTGCATATCACCGGCGGACAGTTCATCCGGCTGCAGGCGCCGGACTCCCGTTACGGCGAGGGCCTGTACTACGTCGACCCCCAGGGTGTTCGCTATGGCATACCCAACTTCGAGACGGCATCGAAGCTGGGACTCACGTCACCGAGGTCCGCACCCTGGCAGGTGGTCCGCCTGCTCGTTGACGGCCCGGTGCTGTCGAAGGAGGCGGCGATGGTCGAACACGACACGCTGCCCGCCGATCCGATTCCGCGCAGAGTCGCTTCCGAGGGCAACCCCCATGCCAATGCCGACCAGTCGGTTCCGGCGGGATCGAGCAACGGAGGCGGCGGATGACGACCCGCAAGTTCACCCCGATTATCAAACGGGGGCCACGCCTGACTCCCGGTGAGATCAACGTGACTCCACCGGACGACCTCGGGATCGACATCCCACCCTCGGGAATGCAGAAGGCGATGCCGTGGGTTCTGGGTGGGTGCATGCTCGGCATGATCGCGATCATGATTTTCAGTGGGATTCGCCAGCTTTCGCCGTACATGCTGATGATGCCGCTGATGATGGTGATGGCGGCCGTGGGCTTGGTGGCCGGCGGCGGCAGCGGGGGCAAGAAGGTGCCCGAGATCAACGCCGATCGCAAGGAGTACCTCCGCTACCTCGCGGGGTTGCGTACCCGGGTGACGTCCTCGGCCGCCGCTCAGGTGACGTTTTTCAACTACCACGCACCGCATCCGGACGATCTGTTGTCGATCATCGGGACTCACCGCCAGTGGTCGCGGGCGGCCAACGCAGACTTCTACGCGGCGACCAGGATCGGCGTGGGCTCCGAGCCCGCGGTCGATCGGCTGCTGAAACCCGCCATAGGTGGAGAACTGGGCGGCCCTGCGGGGGCCCCACAGCCCCATCTCGAACCGGTCAGCCACATGTGGGTCACGAAGTTCCTGCGCACCCACGGTCTGATCCATGATTGTCCTAAGCTGGTGCAGCTTAGGACGTTTCCAATGATCGCCGTGGGCGGTAACCCGGATGGCGGGGCAGGGCTCCTGCGGGCGATGATCTGCCATCTAGCCGTATTCCACCCGCCTGACCTGCTTCAGATCCGGGTATTGACCGACAGCCCGGAGGACCCCGACTGGGCGTGGCTGAAGTGGTTGCCACACGTCCAGCACACCTCCGACACGGATGCGGCCGGCACGACCCGCATGGTATTCACTCGGGTCGATGGGCTCAGCGACCTCATTGGGCGTGGGCCGCACACCGCCGATGCGACCCCGAGCGGGCCCTACGTGGTGGTCGTTGACTTGACCGGTGGCAGAGCGGGATTCCCGGTGGACGGCCGATCCGGGGTCACCGTCATCACGTTGGGCAACCATCGCGGCTCGCCCTACCGGATCCGGGTCGACGCGGACGGAATGGCCGACGACCGGCTGCCGACTCAGACGTTCCGGCGGGTGGTCAGCCAGGTGGACCGGATGACGCCGGGTCAAGCCGACCGGGTGGCGCGCAAGCTGGCTGGCTGGTCGATCACCGGGACGATCATCGACAAGAGCACCCGGGTGCAGAAGAATGTCGCCACCGATTGGCACGAGATCGTCGGTGCGCAAACCGTCGAGGAAGTGATACCCGCGCGGTGGCGGATGTTCACCGACACCGACCGCGACCGGTTGCGAATCCCGTTCGGCCACGAGCTCAAGACCGGCGATGTCATGCACCTCGACATCAAAGAGGGTGCGGAGTTCGGCGCCGGACCGCACGGCATGCTTATCGGCACCACCGGTTCGGGAAAGTCGGAATTCCTTCGCACACTGATTCTCTCGCTCGCGGCCACGCACCATCCAGACCAGGTCAACCTATTGCTGACAGATTTCAAAGGCGGTTCCACGTTTCTCGGTATGGAGAAGCTGCCGCACACCGCAGCGGTGGTCACCAACATGGAGCAAGAAGCCGAGCTAGTCAGCCGGATGGGGGAGGTGCTCACCGGTGAACTCGATCGTCGGCAGTCCATCCTGCGGCAGGCGGGTATTCAGGTCGGCGCGGCCGGTGCGCTTTCGGGCGTGGCGGAGTACGAGAAGCACCGCGAGCGCGGAGCCGACTTGTCTCCGCTGCCCACGCTTTTCGTCGTTGTGGACGAGTTCGCCGAACTGCTGCAGAATCATCCCGACTTCATCGGGCTGTTCGATCGGATCTGCCGCGTCGGCCGGTCGCTGCGTGTGCACCTGCTGCTGGCCACACAGTCGCTGAATACAGGCGGGACCCGCATCGACAAGCTCGAACCCAATCTGACCTATCGGATTGCCCTGCGAACCACCAGTTCCGCGGAGTCGAAAGCTGTCATCGGCACGCCAGAAGCGCAGTACATCGCCAATAAGGAAAGCGGTGTGGGATTCGTGCGGGTTGGGATGGAGGACCCGGTGAAATTTCAGAGCGTATACACCGGCGTCCCCTTTGTGCCCACGGTGTTGACGACCGCCGACAGCGATGTCGCGCCGCGCGCAGTCGACAACAGCATCCGCATCCACCGCTTCACAGCCGCCCCGGTCCTCGACGAGACGGTAGCGCCATGACGTCGGGCGAGCCAGATCAGAAGGTGCTGCGCGAGGTCGTCCTCAACCAACTCGCCACCGATGAGAACCATGCCTACCGAATGTGGTTGCCGCCGTTAGCTGAACCGACACCTGTCAACGAGCTGATCTCTCGCGATTACGACCGTCGCCCGCTTCGGATCGGACTGGGCATCATGGATGAGCCGCGGCGGCACCGCCAGGAGGTGTGGGGCATCGATTTCTCGACCGCGGCGGGCAACATCGCCGTCGGCGGTGCCCCGCAGACAGGCAAGTCGACTTTTCTGCAGACGCTCGTCCTGTCCGGGTCCGGGTCGCACTCGCCGCGCCAGCTGCAGTTCTACTGCGTTGACATGGGGGGCGGTGGGCTGATGTACATCGAGGACCTGCCACATGTCGGCGGGGTCGCCACCCGAGCAGAGCCCGACCGCGTACACAGAGTAGTTGCCGAAGTGAAAGCTGTTATGCGGCAACGTGAACAGACGTTCAAGAAATACCGGGTCGGGTCGATGGTTGACTACCGACAAATGCGCGAGGATCCCGAACATCCGGCATCGGCGGACCCTTTCGGGGACGTGTTCCTCGTCATCGACGGCTGGCCGGCATTCTCTGCGGAGTTCACCGATCTCGAAGCCGTGGTGCAGGACATCGCTGGGCAGGGCCTGGCGTACGGCGTCCACACCGTGATCTCGACGCCGCGCTGGACCGAGCTCAAGGC
>CAXMSM010000394.1:0-7350 GCA_964195655.1 uncultured Gammaproteobacteria bacterium
GTGGCCGCACGACGACAGCCGGACCTGAACCTCGACGACGTCGACGAGATCAGCGATCGCGAAATCCATGGTGCTGGCGGTCACATCTCCGTCCGGATCTACCGGCCACACAGCTGTGGCGGCGCTGCGGTCGTGTTTTACCACGGCGGCGGATTCGTGTTCTGCGACATCGACAGTCACGACGGGTTCTGCCGGGCAATGGCCGCACACACGTCAGCTGTCGTCGTGTCCGTCGGCTACCGGCTCGCCCCTGAGCACCCGGCACCTGCGGCCGCTGAGGATGCCTTCACCGCGTTTCGATGGGCGGTCGAGCACGCAGCAGAACTGGATGTCGACCCTAGTCGGGTCGCCGTCGCGGGTGATAGCGCAGGCGGCAATCTTGCGGCTGTGACAGCGATCCAGTGCCGCAGCCGGGGCGGTCCTATGCCGGCGGCTCAGGTGCTGCTCTATCCGGTGATCGACCCGTCGTTCGACACCGAGAGCTACCACTCCCGCGCTACCGGCTACTTCAACACCCGCGGGGCCATGCAGTGGTATTGGCACCAATACCTCCGTGGGAGTGTACTTCCCGAGCCGCCTTGGCTGGTGGCCCCCGCGCGTACCGAATCGCACACCGGGTTGCCTCCCGCGCTAGTAGTGACAGCCGAACTTGACCCCTTGCACAGCGAAGGCGTGGCCTATGCACGCCAACTCCGTGCCGCCGGAGTCCCGGTGGTGCACCGCGACTTTCCCGGCCTGTTCCACGGGTTTCTGACGATGATGCCGTTCGCGCCGGCCGCTGCAGCCAGAGAATTACTGTGGACCGACCTGCACGAGCTGCTGACTGTGGCCCCACTCCTCGCGGAGCGGGCGCGATGACCGGCCCGGCCCCCACGTACGACGCGATCGTTGTGGGCGCGGGATTCGCCGGCCTCTACGCTGTGCATCGGCTGGCGAACGCCGGCATGAGGGTGCTCGGCGTGGAGGCTGCTCACGGCGCCGGCGGCACCTGGTACTGGAACCGGTACCCCGGCGCTCGCTGTGACGTCGAAAGCGTGGATTACTCGTACTCGTTCGACCAGGGACTGCAGGACAGCTGGATCTGGAGTGAGCGATTCGCGGGGCAACCGGAGATCCTCGCCTACCTCGAACACGTCGCCGACCGCTTCGATCTGCGGCGCCATTACATGTTTGGCACCGAAGTCGTTGGGGCGCAGTTCGAGCGTCGCGGTGCCGTGTGGCGGGTGCGCACCGCCGGGGGATCTTCGTACCGCGGCCGCTTCCTGCTGTGCGCGACGGGGTGCCTGTCCGCCATCAACCGCCCCGACATTGCCGGGGTCGACGACTTCGGCGGCGAGACCTACTACACCGCGAACTGGCCGCACGAAGAACCGGACTTCCGCGGTAAGCATGTGGGCGTCATCGGTACCGGTTCGTCGGGCATCCAGGCGGTCCCGATCATCGCCGCGCAGGCCGAATCGCTGACCGTGTTTCAGCGCTCGCCCAACTACAGCGTCCCGATGCCGAACCATCCCTGGAGTGAGGAGGACGTGCAACAAATCCGGCGAGAGTATCCCGAGCGCCGTCGCAAGGCCGCCTACGCCCCCGCAGGCACCCCCCACACCAGCAATACCAGGCCCGCAGCCGAAACAGATCCACAGGAACGGACTGACGCCCTGTGGGAACGATGGAGCCAGGGCGGCGTCCTGTTCAGCAAGACGTTCCCCGACCAGTTGACAGACCTCGCGGCGAACGACGTCGCGCGCCGGTTCGCCGAGTCGAGGATCCGCGACATCGTCAACGATCCGCCCGTCGCCGAAGACCTGATCCCCACCGATCACCCGATCGGTACCAAGAGAATCTGCACCGACGCCGGCTACTACGAGACGTTCAACCGCGACAACGTCAGGCTGGTCAACCTCCGCCGCGAGCCGATCGAAGAAATCTCCGGCGACGCGGTGCGCACCACAGCAGCCGCCTACCGCTGCGATGCGTTGGTGTTCGCCACCGGATTCGATGCGATGACCGGCGCGCTCACCCGCATCGACCCGGTGGGGCCTACCGGCCACCGGCTCAGTGATCTGTGGGCGGATGGCCCACTGACGTTCCTTGGCCTGATGGTGCCGCGGTTGCCGAACCTGTTCAGCTTCGGCGGGCCCGGCAGCCCATCGGTGCTGGCGAACATGGTCCTGCACGCCGAGGTGCAGGTCGACTGGGTGCTTGACCTCATCGAGGCCGCGACCGCCCGCGGCGTTGGCGAGGTCGAACCGCGCCGGGACGCCGCAAAAGAGTGGACCGACCACGTGGCCGAGGTCGCCGAGCACACCTTGTTCCCCAAGGCGCAATCGTCGTGGTACCTCGGCGCCAACATCGACGGAAAGAAACGGGTGTTCATGCCTTACGTTGGCGGATTCGGGGTGTACCGCGGCAATTGCGACGAGGTGGCCGAGCGTGGCTACCCCGGCCTGGTGTTCACGACGCGATGACGCCGCAGACGTTGACTGACAAGGTCGTCCTGATCACCGGGGCCGCCCGCGGGCAGGGCGCCGCGGAGGCCGAACTATTGAGCGAGATGGGCGCCCGGATCATCGCCTGCGACGTGCTCGACGACGACGGCAACGCCCTCGCCCAGCGCCTGGGTGCTGCGGTCTCGTATCTGCGGCTCGACGTCACCGACGCCGCCGCGTGGGCCTCGGTGATCACCGCCGTCACCGCCGACTTCGGCCGGATCGACGTGCTGGTCAACAACGCTGGCATCTATCGCAAGGCTCCGCTCGCCGACTGGTCGGCCGATCAGATCCGCGACGTGCTTGACGTCAACCTGGTGGGCCCGATTCTCGGCATGCAGGCGGTGTCGCCGGTGATGCCGTCGGGCAGCGCCATCGTCAACGTCGCCTCCATTGCGGCATTGCGCGGATTCGCTGAGGTCTTGCCGTACTCGTCGTCCAAGTGGGGACTGCGCGGCGCGACTCGTTCGGCGGCCCGGGAACTGGCGCCGCTCGGCATCCGCGTCAACTGCGTCTGCCCTGGCGCGGTCGACACACCAATGATCGACGCGGACAGCCTCGACCTCTCGCACCTGCCCATGCCCCGGGCCGCGCAGGCTATGGAGATCGCGCACATGGTCGCCTTCCTGGCAGGTGATGGCAGCAGCTACTGCACCGGTGCGGAGTTCGTCGTCGACGGTGGGGCGACGGCATGACGACCGTGATCAACCCCAAGCCCCGCGAACTTCGGTGTGCTGCGCAAGCGGCGGTCCAGGCCGGCCGCGGCGCTTCGTCGATCCGCGGACGCTGCCACCCGGTTGGAGAGGAGCCAGGAGCTAAGCGATGTTTCGCGCACCCACTATTCGGTGTTCAACGATTGCAAGTAACGATCGGTTATGCGTCGCTGCACCAGTAAGGCGACCCACGATCCCGCTTTGCTCCACCATTTCCCTGGCCGCGAAAATGCGACCACTTGGGCGTGCTGTCGTCGGTACCCGCTCGCAGCAGAACCGGGTTGCAGGGGAACCACATTCCGCCGCCACCCGAGTACGCCGTGGTGCCGCCGAACCTCTCGGTGGCCTCGACCATGATCACCTTGAGTCCTTCCCGGGCGGCGGTGTACGCGCCGGTGACCCCGCCAGCACCGGACCCCGCGACCAGCACATCGGTCGTCTCGTCCCATTCAGACCCGGCGTCCCCGTCAGACATCATGTTTCCTTCCGTGCTCCGTGAACTCCGCGTCCAGGGCGTGACGATCGCCGTTCGTCATCCGCCGGAATTCGGGGCGTCCGCGACCAGCCCAGCGGTAGACCGGTTCTTGGGTGTGCCAGCGCTGCGCCTGCAGATCGCGTTTGAGAACTTTGTTGGACCCGGTCGCCGGCAGGTCGGCTGAGACTCGAATTAATCGCGGAATCCCCTTGGCGCCCAAATCATCCTGCACGACCAGGAATGCCACGAACTTCTCAACATCGAAGGTCTCGGGGTCGGCGACCTCGACGGCTGCCATCACCTGGTCACCCGAGCGCGGGTCGGGGACGGCGTAGACCGCGGCGGCAATCACTTCGGAGTGGCGACGAACGACGCGTTCTATGTTCAGCGCCGAGGTGTTCTCCCCGTCGACCCGGATCCAGTCACCGCGTCGTCCGGCGAAGTACAGAAACCCCTCGGTGTCGACATAGCCCAGATCGCCTGACCAGTACCAGCCGTTGCGAACCCGCTCGGCATCTGCGGCATCGTTGCAGTAGTACCCTTCGAAGTCGCGCGCACCGCGCTGGTCGACGATCTCGCCGATGGCCTCATCAGGGTTGAGCACCCGCCCCCGCGCATCGAGAACTGCAGCCGGGCAGCGTTTCAGGGAAGCTGGGTCGACGATTGCGACATCCGGATGTGCCGGACGCCCGAGCGCGCCGGCAGGTGCGGCGGGATCGCCGACCGCCGCCGCACCGCCCTCGCTGGAGCCGTAGCCCTCGTAGAGTTCGGCACCGAACCGACGGCGAAACTCGCCCTGGTCCTCTGGAGATGCTTCCGTGCCGAATCCCCGAATCAACGTGTTGTCGGCATCGTCGGGCTGTTCGGGAGTGGCCATCAGGTAGCCCAGGGCCTTGCCGACATAGGTGAAGAAGGTGGCGCCGAAATACCGTACGTCTGGAAGAAACCCGGCCGCGGTGAACTTCGGGACCAGACACACCGTGGCGCCGTTGGCCAACGCCGGGGCCCACAGCGCCATGAGGGCGTTGCCGTGGAACAGCGGCATGCAGCAGTAGTCGACGTCGTCGCGGTGATGGCCGAACTTTTCGGTCGCCGCGTATGCAATCCGAGCCAGGCGACCCTGGCTGCATCTCACAGCCTTGGAGCTTCCCGTTGTCCCCGAAGTGAATAGCAGTAGGAACAACGCCCGACTATCGACCCCCGGCATAGCGGCCGGCTCCGCCGAGCACGCCTCGATGCGGCGTCGGTACCCCGGATCATCGATGAGCTGGAACCGGGATGAGTCCAGCCCGTGGTCGAGATCCTGCAGCCGCCTCATGCCGCGGGCATCAGTGACGATCAACTGGCAGTCCGCGTGCCGGATATCTGCGGCGAGCCCGTCAGAGCCTCGAGTGGGGTTCAACCCGACAACGGTCGCACCCGCCAGCGCGGCCGCACCGAGCCAGAACACGAAGTCTGGGACGTTGTCGAGTAGCACGCCGACGTGAAAGGGTGCCGTGCTGAAGTTCTCGTCACGCAGCGCACATGCCAGAGCCGCACGCGCCGCCGATTCACCCAGCACCTCGTCCCAGGTCCAGTCTTGGTCGCGGGTTCTCAGCCCCAGGCGTTGGTCGCCGCATCGGTCGAGCAGCATCGTGGCTACATCGTTGCGGTGCTCGTGGTCGGAGCGGTCCTCGCGCGGCGTCACTGTCGCGTGATCCGGTGCACGGTGTCCGGGCAAACGGTGCCTTCCGCGGACAGTTGGCGTTTGAGGACCTTGAAGGTCTGGGTGACGGGCAATGCAGTCCCGACGCGCACGAAGGCGGGCCACTGCTTGGGGCCCAGATCCGGCTGTTCGCGCAGGAACTCGGTGAATGCCGCGGGGTCGAAGGTGGTGCCCTGGGGCATAACCAGTGCCGCCATCACCTGATCACCCACCGATGGATCGGGAATCGGATAGACCGCGGCCTCGGTGATTCCGGGATAGCGCATCAATATTCGCTCGATGGGTGCGGTGCCGAGGTTCTCGCCGTCGACGCGCATCCAGTCACCCAGTCGGCCGGCGAAATAGGCGAACCCGTTCTCGTCGCGGTAGGCCAGGTCGCCGCTGTGGTACACGCCGCCGCTCATGCGTTCGGCCTCGGCATCGGGATCCTTGTAGTAGCCCCGAAACTGTCCGCTCCCTTCAGTGTTGACCAACTCGCCGATGACCCCTGGCGCGCACTCGTCGCCGCTGTCGACGTCTACGATCCTGACCCCGCCCACTAGCGGCCCCAGCGCCCCGTCAGGAGTGTCGGGAGTGCGGGCAATGGCCACTCCGCCCTCGCTCGAACCGAATCCGTCGACCACGGTAACCCCGAACCGCTGCGCGAACCGGTTCAGATCCCGCGGGGCACCTTCGTTGCCGTAGGCCACCTTCAGCGGATTGTCGGAGTCGCCAGGACGTTCGGGGGTGGCCAGGATGTAGGACAACGGCTTCCCGACGTAGTTGGCGTAGGTCGCACCGAAACGCCGGATATCGGGGATGAACTGGGATGCGGAGAATTTGCGCCGCAACGCGATTGAACCTCTCGCGGCCAAAGCGGGCCCCCACCCCGCCATGATTGCGTTGGAATGGAACAGCGGCATCGACAGGTAGAACGTGTCAGAGTGGTCGAGGCCGAGCCGCTCGGAGAGCATGACCGCGGGGAAGGCCACCTTCTCGTGGGTACAGCGCACCGCCTTCGGGTCGCCGCTGGTGCCCGAAGTGAAGATCAGCATGAACAGATCGTCGGGATCGGTGCCGCGAAACTCGACCGGTGTGTCTTCGAAGGTGCTGAGTTCTATCGCGAACTCCGATGATTCGATGTCGAGGACGGGGATGCGGTCGTGTGCGGTGGCGGGGTCGGTGGCGCTGTTTGGGTTGTCGGTCAGCACTAGTTGGCAGTCGGCGTGTTCGATATCGCGCTGCAGTGCCGCACCCCTGCGCGTCGGGTTCAGTCCGACCGGCACAATCCCAGACAGCGCGGCAGCGACCAGCACTGTGCAGAAGAATGGCGTATTGCCCGCAAGCACCCCCACATGTGGGGGTCGGCCGGGATCCAGCCGTGCCCGAAGCGCTGCCGCCAGATTGGCCCCGTCCTGAATGTGGTTGCGCCAGCTCACAAACGTCACCGACGCTATGGGATCAGACAACGACGCGGAATCAGACGACGACGCGGAATCAGACGACGACGCGGCTTCGCCGGTCTCGATCGAGTACACGCCTCGGTCGTCGACGTCGACCAGGGTCGTCAGCAGACCTGTGACGGTTGATGGGAGAGGGTCGGCCACCGGCGCGATTCAGGCCGGTGTTTCGGCAAGTTCGCGACCGATCGCCAGCAGCGCTCCGGTGGCGCCGCCCAACGCGAACTCGGACTGCTTGGCGGCCAGGAAGTATCGGTGCACCGGGTGGTCGGTGTCGATACCCACGCCCCCGTGTACATGCACGGCCGTGTGCGCGACCCGGTGGCCGGCTTCGGCCGCCCAGAACGCCGCGGAGCGGACATCGATATCGGTGGGCAGATCTTCGGATAACCGCCAGGCGGCCTGTGTCAACGTCAATCGCAGGCCCTTGACGTCGATGTAGCCGTCGGCCAGACGTGCCGACACTGCTTGGAAGCTGCCGATCGGCCTGTCGAACTGTTCGCGTTCGCGTGCGTACTGCGCGGTGAGTTCC
>CAXMSM010000395.1:0-3061 GCA_964195655.1 uncultured Gammaproteobacteria bacterium
CACCTGACGGCAAGAGGATCGGACTGATTGGGACCGGCGCAACAGCGGTGCAGCTGATTCCGCAGCTGGCCAAGACTGCTGCGGAGCTCAACGTTTACCAGCGCACGCCCATCCACGTCGTACCCAAAGTCGACTTTGCGATTCCGAGGCTGCTGCGCCGGCTGTGTGCCCGCATACCTCTGCTGCAGCGCACGTTCCGCTTCACCACAGACATCTATCTCCAAGCGATGATGATCCTGTCGGTGCTGAACTTCAAGTACTTCCGAGGGCTCAACGTGGGCGCATCCTATCTGTCACAGGCTCTTCGGTTCGTGTCGATCCGTGACAAGGAACTTCGCGCCAAGCTGACGCCCGACTACGACTTCGGCTGTAAGCGGCCGACGTTCTCGAACTCGTACTACCGGATGTTCAGCAGGCCGAACGTGCATCTGAAGTCTGCGGGCATCGAGCGGATCGAGTCGGACGGCATCATCGCGTGTGACGGGACCAAGTCTGAGATCGACACACTAGTTCTGGCTACTGGTTTCGACCTATGGGAGGCGAATATCCCGGCCATCGAGATCATTGGCCGCGGTGCCCGCAACCTTGGAAAGTGGTGGCGCGACCAGGGGTTCCAGGCCTATCAGGGCGTTTCGATTCCAGCGTTCCCGAATTTCCTGAGCCTGGCGGGACCGTACGCCTCCAGCGGGCCGTCCTTCTTCGACACAGTCGAGTACCAGATGCGTCACATGAACCGACTGTTCAGTGAACTGCAGCAGCGCGACGCGACAACGTTCGAGGTGACAGAGGACGCCAATGGCCGGTTCCGCGAGCGCATGTCGAAACTTCTAGGCAAGACGGTCTTCGGCAGTGGCGACTGTGCCCGCTCGCGGTCCTACTATTTCAGCCCTAGCGGCGAGACGCTGGTGCGTCCGGCGTCGACCGGCCAGACCAACCGTGAGAACGATACGTTTCCGCTCAGCGACTATATGATCTGCTGAACTCCCAGTTCAGGAGTGGTTTCGACGGCTCAGCTCCGGCGATGTGTCAGCATGGAGACATGCTGGTGGGGCGACTGTTCGGAATGCTGGGACTGGGTGTAATGGCCGCGGTGCCAACGGCGATGCTGCAGGCTGCGATCGCGATGCCGTCGGCCGCCGCTGCCCCTTGCTCAGACGTCGAAGTGATATTCGCCCGCGGGACAGGTGCTCCGGCGGGCCTGGGCTGGCTCGGCGAGGCATTCGTCGACTCGTTGCGCGCCAAGGTTGCCGGCCAATCGGTCGGTGCTTATGGGGTGAACTACTCGGCGAGTTTCGACTTCGATGTCTCAGCGCCCCAAGGGGCCAGTGACGCCGCTGGGCGGGTGCAGTGGATGGCCGACAATTGTCCCGACACCAAGCTTGTGCTCGGCGGCAATTCCCAGGGTGCTGGAGTGATCGATCTGATCACAGTGGACCCGCAGCCGCTGGGCCGATTTACCCCAACCCCGTTGTCTCCGCAGCTAGCCGACCACATCGCCGCGGTCGCTGTCTTCGGAAATCCGCTGCGCGACATTCGCGGAGGCGGTCCGCTGCCCCAGATGAGCGGCACCTATGGGCCCAAGACGATCGACCTTTGCGCGGTGGGCGATCCGTTCTGTTCTACGGGTTTCAACTTTCCGGCGCACTTCTCCTACATCAAAAATGGAATGGTCGAGGAAGCAGCGAATTTTGTGGCAAGCCGGCTCCACTAACAGCAGGGCCATAGGGCGCGGGCGGCGAACCGAAGCCCGGACCGGTCGGGGTGCGCCGCCAACCACAGCGCCGGATCCGGGGCAGACCAGCATCCAGAATGGGCACCTGAATTCTTGCCGGGAAATACGCCGGCTCGGCCTCCCCAACGGTAGTCTCAAACCCAACTAGCAAACCGTGCAACACAGCATTAGGGGCAGATGAGGACCATCAACAAAAACGCTGGACTTGGCAATGCCGGACAGGATCGCCGACGGGCAAAATGCCTTGCGGCGGCAGTCGCAGCGGTGCCGCTCTTTGCATTACCAGCCCTCGGCACAGCCACCGCCGCCGAACCTCAGCTACCAGCCCTCGGCACCGCCGCGGCTGCCGAGCCTGAGGTGTTTGACGCGCTAAGGCCTGGGGCGCGGGTGCTGACGCTGTCCTGGGGATTCCCCATCAGTCTGATCGCGCGCAGCAGCGAAGACGATCTACGTGGCGAAGTGTGCGGGGAACGACGCACCTGCAAGGGGGTGAGCTATCCCTGGCTGGACAGGCGCCTCGGCGCGGCCCTCCTCGATTACACACTGGATGCGGAGGGGTCGCCTGGTCAACAGATCGTCTTCGGATACAGCCAGGGCGCTAAGGTAGCCTCCTACTGGCTCGATAAGCACGCTGGTACCGCAGATGCCCCGACGCCCGACGAGTTGAGTTTGGTGCTGATCGCCAATACCGGTCGTAAGTACGGCGGCGGGCACGTCGACTTGGGTCAGGCGACGCCCGCGACCGATTACCACGTGCTCGACGTGTCGCGACAGTACGACTTGGGGTCCGACTTCCCCGATGGCCCGTTCAATTTACTGGCGATGGCCAACGCCTTCGCCGGGTTCGGTTCGGTGCACATGAACTACCAGGATATCGATATATACGATCCGGCGAATTACGTCTGGACAGAGGGGAAAACCACCTACGTCTTTGTGCCGGCGAAGCGCCTGCCGATTCTTGATCCCCTGTACCTGCTTGGGCTTACTGAATTCGCCGACTCACTCGATGCCCCGCTCCGGGCGGCCATCGAGAAAGGCTACGACCGCAGCTACCTGCCCGCCCAGCCAGGGCTGCCGCCGGCCGAAGCGGAGCCCGAACCCGAGCCCGAAGGGCTCTCGGCGGAGCCGGACCAGGCCGTAGCAGCTGCGGTCGCGTCGCCGAGCTCGCGAAGCACGATTGCTGAAGACCGGAACGACACCGCGGGCCTGCTGGCGGACAGCAAGGATTCCCGGGTGGAGGCCGAGTCGGGCTCCACCGATGCCGACGTCGTCGATGCCGACGTCGTGGATGTGGACGTCGTGGATGTGGACGTGGTGGGTGTGGATGTG
>CAXMSM010000396.1:0-3578 GCA_964195655.1 uncultured Gammaproteobacteria bacterium
TCGTCGCGATCGTCGACGAGCTCGCTGACTTGATGATGACCGCGCCACGCGACGTCGAGGATGCCATCGTGCGGATCACGCAGAAGGCGCGTGCCGCAGGCATCCACCTGATCCTGGCAACCCAGCGCCCGTCGGTCGACGTCGTCACCGGGCTGATCAAGACCAACGTACCGTCCCGATTGGCGTTCGCGACGTCATCGTTGATTGACAGCCGCGTGATCCTCGACCAGCAGGGTGCCGAAAAGCTGATCGGCATGGGCGACGGGCTGTTCCTCCCGATGGGAGCCAACAAGCCGGTCCGGTTCCAGGGTGCCTACATCAGTGATGAGGAGATCTACGCGGTCGTCTCCGCTACGAAGGAGCAGGCAGAGCCTGACTACACCGAGGGTGTCACCGTCGCCAAGGCCACCGGCGAGCGCACCGATGTCGACCCCGACATCGGCGGTGACATGGACGTGTTCCTGCAGGCTGTCGAACTCGTCGTATCCAGCCAGTTCGGGTCCACGTCGATGTTGCAGCGCAAGCTGCGGGTCGGCTTCGCGAAGGCGGGCCGATTGATGGACCTGATGGAAACGCGCAACATTGTCGGTCCCTCCGAGGGCTCCAAGGCGCGCGAGGTGCTGGTCAAGCCCGACGAGCTTGCGGGCACGCTCGGGTTGATCCGCGGCGGCTCAGATGCCTCAGGTGCCGAGGCCGACGGTTAGAGCGTCAACAGCATCCGGGTGTTGCCCAGGATGTTCGGCTTGACGTAGGAGAGGTCGAGAAATTCCGCCACGCCGGTGTCATAGGAGCGGCGCATCTCCTCGTAGACCTCTGCTGTCACCGGGGTGCCCTCGATCTCCTTGAAGCCATGGCGGCTGAAGAAATCGACCTCGAAGGTAAGCACAAAGATGCGCTGCAAGTGCAGTTCAGCGGCCACGGCGAGCAGTCGGTCGACGATCGCGTGGCCGACGCCCCGTCCCTTCACCTTGGGGTGCACCGCCATCGTGCGCACCTCACCGAGATCCGACCACAGCACGTGCAGAGCGCCACAGCCGATTAGTTCGCCCTGCAGTTCGGCGACCCAGAACTCTTGCAAAGATTCGTAGAGCGTCACCAAATTTTTCTCAAGCAGGATCTTGCCGGAGTAGACGTCGACTAGCGCCTTGATGGCAGACACGTCGGAAGTCCGGGCACGCCGCAGAACGAGTCGATCGGCGGACTCATCCGGGACTGCGCTCACACACCGAAGAGTATCGGTTCCGGCAACCAGTATTCTGTGTCGATGCCGGGCCAACCACATACCGATCCCGTGGTTCCGCGTCCCCGGGTGGCGAATCTCGCGAATGCACTCACCGGGGTGCGTCTGGTGCTGGTACCGGTATTCCTCGTCGCACTATTCGTTGGGGATGGCCATGAAACATATTGGCGGGTAGTCGCATTCATCGTTTTCACGGTGGCGGTCATCACTGACCGGTTTGACGGGGCGCTCGCCCGAAGCTACGGGATGGTCACTGAGTTCGGCACCTTGGCCGACCCGATCGCCGACAAGGCACTGATCGGGGCTGCCCTCATCGGGTTGTCGCTGCTCGGTGATCTGCCTTGGTGGGTCACCGGTGTGATCCTGGTCCGCGAGATCTTTGTGACGGCGCTGCGACTGGCAGTCATGCGCCGGGGCATCATTCCGGCAAGCCGGGGCGGCAAGCTGAAAACCCTGGTCCAGGCGGTTGCGATCGGTCTATTCATACTGCCCCTGTCGGGCGGATGGCTGACCGCGGCGTGGGTGATCATGGCGGCCGCGGTGGTTTTAACGGTGCTGACCGGCCTGGATTACTTCGTCTCGGCGTTCCGGGATTCGCGTGCACGCTCCGCTGATCAGTGACGGTGCTCGACGGTGATCAGCAGGTCGAACCTGATCATCGGGCAATTTCGGGCAACCCTTGGATGGCCCCGGCGATTGCCGGCCCGGTTCGGGAACCATCCCGGCGACACCGCGCGTTGGGCTAGATAGCCAAGCGATTGAGGAGAACGCGATGACGGCATTGCTGCGCGACGTGATCGGCGACGTGCTGCGTCGCTCCCGTGTCGAGCAGGGACGCACCCTGCGTGAGGTGTCGGATACGGCGCGCGTCAGCCTCGGGTACCTCTCCGAGGTGGAGCGCGGCCGCAAGGAAGCCTCGAGCGAGCTCCTCGGCGCCATCTGTGGCGCCTTGGAGGTCCCACTGTCGCGCGTGCTCTCGGAGGCCGGCGACGGCTTGGCGTTGGAAGAATCCGCGCTGGAAGAATCCCGCGTCACGATCACGACCGGCCCGGCGCCACAGGGTCCGGCCGGCACCGCGGGCATCGACGTCTCCACCAAGGTGGTCATTCCGCAGGTCGTGTCGATGGCGGTGGCCTGAGCGCGGTGACTTGATCCCAGGTCGCTTGATCGTTCCCCGCCGCAACGGACACAGGGGTGTGGCGATCTGCGCTGAACCGATAAGTTGGGGCAAGAGCACTTCCAGGCACAGTCACACTGTTCGACACATATCCAACGACGACACTTACAAAGACACATGCACGAAGAAGACGAAGGCGGAGCGAACCGATGGCCAATCCGTTCAGCAAGGCGTGGCGCTACCTCATGGCGCTGTTCAGCTCGAAGGTCGACGAGTACGCCGACCCCAAGGTGCAGATCCAGCAGGCGATCGAAGAGGCCCAACGCCAGCACCAGGGGCTGACGCAACAGGCCGCCCAGGTGATCGGCAACCAGCGGCAGCTGGAGATGCGGCTCAACCGCCAGCTCGCCGATATCGAGAAGTTGCAGGTCAATGTGCGTCAGGCACTCACCCTTGCCGACCAGGCGGCCGCGGCCGGCGACGCGGCCAAGGCCACCGAGTACACCAACGCCGCCGAGGCGTTCGCGGCGCAACTGGTGACCTCCGAGCAGAACGTCGAGGACCTCAAGAGTCTGCACGATCAGGCGCTGCAGGCGGCCGGGAAGGCCAAGAAGGCGGTTGAGCAGAACGCCATGATGCTCCAGCAAAAGATCTCCGAGCGCACCAAGCTGCTCAGCCAACTCGAGCAGGCGAAGATGCAGGAGCAGGTCAGCGCCTCGCTGCGGTCGATGAGTGATCTTGCCGCGCCCGGTAGCACGCCGAGCCTCGACGAGGTGCGCGACAAGATCGAGCGGCGCTACGCCAATGCGATCGGATCTGCCGAGCTGGCGCAGAACTCGGTGCAGGGCCGGATGCTCGAGGTGCAGCATTCCAGCGTCCAGATGGCGGGGCATTCGCGGCTCGAGCAGATCCGCGCGTCGATGCGTGGTGAGCAGCTGCCCGCGGGCAGCTCCACCACCCCGGCCTCGGCCGCCCCGAAGCCGGCCGCCAACCCGAACCCAACGCCGGAAAACCCACTTTCGCAATAGCGTCGAACGGAATCGCCAGCCCTTCTGGAGCCTTTATGAGTACCCGTACCAGCAGACCCGAGGCCTGGCGCTCTTTGGCGCAGCGCGGAGTCGACACCGCCGCGGAGTGGTCGGACATGCTGGCCCAGAGGCTCAACGCTGCCGCCGACCCCCGAGCGAAGTTGTTGCGGAAGCGGCGCTGGGCGTTTCGGCT
>CAXMSM010000397.1:0-2368 GCA_964195655.1 uncultured Gammaproteobacteria bacterium
GCTGGTCGATCGTGGCCACTGGGAGCTTGTCGAACGCGGCGTTGGTCGGCGCGAACACGGTGAACTGACCACCGTTGAGGGTGTCGACCAGGTTGACGTTCGGGTTCAGCTGGCCCGACACGGCGGCGGTCAAAGTGCTCAGCAGAGGGTTGTTCGAGGCGGCGACCGTGACCGGGTCATGTGACATCCCGGTCACCGAAGCGGGGCCGTCGGGATGCAGCGCCGCGTAATCCGCGCATCCCGGGCCGACCAGATTGAGCGCCGGAACCGCCTGAGCGCCCGCAGCTGTTGCCACTGACAGGCCCATCACCGCGGTCGCCAGACTGGCTGCCGCACCTGCCTTTTTCTCAACGTTCATAGCCCGTTACTCCTGTCTTTGTCGAGGGCGGCGCTGTCTCGTCGCCTCCAGTTCGGTCATCAGAGATTCGAGGCCGAACCGGTCACGGATGGGCGCGCACCCAGAATTGGTCTTCTTCGGCCGATCCACGCCGTCATCGGCGCCGAATACCTGACGTGGATTCGATACGGGCCAAACCTCGTTCGGTAGCGGTCATCGGGAGCGGCGTCTCCGGTCTGACTGCCGCCTACACCTTGTCGGGGCGCGACCGCGTCACCCTGTACGAGGCCGACACCCGGCTCGGAGGGCACGCGCATACCCATTTCCTGCATCGTGGTGACGGCAGCATCGTCGGCGTCGACTCGGCGTTTCTGGTGCACAACGACCGGACCTACCCCACCTTGTGCCGGCTGTTCGCCGATCTTGGGGTGGCCACCGCGCCCACCGACATGTCGATGTCGGTGCGCGCCGACGCTAGCGGACTCGAGTACGCGGGGGCGCGGGGCATGGGCGGATTGTTTCCGTCCTGGTCGGTGCTGGGCCGGCCCCGATATCTGATGATGCTCGCCGAAATCAAGCGCTTCCACCGCGCTGCGACCCGGCTGTTGGGCACAGCGCCGACCGCCGACCTGGAGACCTTGGGCAGCTTTCTCCGTCGCCACCGGTTCTCCGGGTATTTCATCGAGCACTTCATGACGCCGGTGGTAGCGGCGGTGTGGTCGTGCAACCCCAGGGTGGCCATGTACTACCCGGCCCGCTACCTGTTTACCTTCCTCAAGCATCACGGCATGCTCTCCGTATTCGGCTCGCCAACCTGGCGGACCGTCTGCGGCGGGTCTGCCAGCTACGTCAAGGCCATCGCGGACTGCGTCGCGGAGGTCCAGCCCGGCGTACCGGTCTGCGGTGTGCGGCGGCTGGCAGATGGTGTAACCGTGCGGGTCGGCGGCGCTCCCGCACGTCGGTTCGACGCCGTGGTCGTAGCCGTGCATCCTGATCAGGCGCTGGCACTGCTTGACGAGCCGACGGCGGCCGAGCGGACCGTTCTCGGGGCTATCCCGTACTCGACCAACCATGCGCAGCTGCACACCGACGAGTCGGTGCTGCCCAGGAATGCTCGGGCCCGCGCTTCGTGGAACTACTTGTTGAGTCCTGACCGGGACAATGTGCTGGTCAGCTATGACGTCACGCGGCTGATGCGAATCCAGGGCGACCGCAGGTTCCTCGTCACCCTCGGTGGTCATGACCTTGTCGACCCGGGGTCGGTATTGGCCGAGATGACCTACAGCCATCCCCTGTACACACCGGAATCGGTTGCCGCCCAACAGCTTCTCCCTTCTCTGGACGACGACCGGGTGGTGTTCGCCGGGGCCTATCACGGGTGGGGGTTCCACGAGGACGGCGCCGCGTCGGGGTTGTCCGCTGCACGGCGCCTCGGTGCGGACTGGCCCGTCGTGGTGCGGCGGCCAGCCGAGGCAGTGCCATGCTGACGCCCGCGCTCTATCGCACCCGAGTGACGCATCTGCGGCGCGCTCCGGTGCACCACTACTTCGAGCACAACAGCTACAGCTGGTACATCGACATCGACGACCTACCGCGGTTGCCGTGGTGGCTGCGGCCTTTCGCTCGCTTTGACCCACGCGACCACTTCGAGGGCAGCCCGGATGACACGCTGAGACAACGTGTCGATGCCTTCCTCGCCGGGCACAACGTGGATCTGGACAGGGGCAAGATCACCGCGCTGATGCAGGCCCGAGTGCTGGGTTACGTGTTCAACCCGCTGAGTCTGTTCTGGTGTCACGACGCCGGCGGAGTGCTGCGTTATGTCGTGGCCGAAGTACACAACACCTACCAGGGGCGCCACGGCTATCTGCTCCGCGCTGATGAGAACCGGGCTATGAGGGTGACGAAGAAGCTCTACGTCTCGCCATTCAACGACGTCGACGGGCACTACCTCGTGCGCGCGGCCAGGCCGACTCACGAACTCGACGTGACGGTCTCGCTGCACCGTGACGACCAGCCGGCATTCGTCGC
>CAXMSM010000398.1:0-3114 GCA_964195655.1 uncultured Gammaproteobacteria bacterium
CGTCGGCTGACCGTTCGGGTGGCCCGACCGGCACCGATGACCTGGCCGTGACCTTCGAACCACACTTCGCAGGTTGCATCGCATAGCAGGTATCGGCGCTCGTCATCAGACAGCAGCGGGCCCAGATGCAGTGAAGCCACCCGTTGTGCCACATCGAGATGGGCGATCACGGTGGTGTGGTGGCCGTGCGGGCGACGGGCCACCTCGGCGTCCCAGCCCGCTTCGATCAGGCTCATGAATGCATCGACGGTGTCGGGAAACGGGGGCCCCTGATCGCAAGCCCGGTCACTGGTGTCGTGATCGCTCTTCCACTCGGCGATCTGCGCATCGTGATGAGACTGCAGGGCGGCATCGAAGGTGGCCGCTGCGACACGAGGTAGCCGGATCCGCCAGGTGGTGTAGGCGTCATGGACGGTTTTGGTGATCGAGCGCGGGGGTTCGGGGCGCGGATCGGGTTCGGGTCGTGGTTCGAGTTTGACCGCGGTGCGCAGCTGGCTGACCGTCGCGCTTTCGGCCAGCTCCGCGTAGTGCGCATCGGATCCCTGCGCCGCGCGGTCGGCGATCACGCCCACCTGATCCAGCGACAGCCGGCCCGCCCGCATACCGGCTGCGCAGCGGGGGAACTGCTCGAGCCGACCTGCGACGGTCGCGATCGTGTTCGCGTTGTGCGACGACACACCGGTTTTCCAGGCCACCAGCCCCGCCACCGACCGCGCACCCGTGGCGCCACATAGTTCGTCGCGGTCCACCTCGGCCACGATCTCCACGATGCGCCCGTCAATCGCGTTGCGCTGACCGGTCAACTCCGCCAACTCCTCGAACAACACCTCAAGACGCTCAACACCGCACACCGGCGAAGCCAAAGATGTTGCGGTCGAAGACATGACGTCATCATTGCAGAGGCGTACGACAAATCCACGCCGCGCATTTCGCCTTCCGCAGCGTGGGCCCTCAACAAGCCCGGTTCCTCAAGCAGCACAGACGCTTATCGCGCTTCACAGGCCCACGTCCAACCGCCACATCACGAAAGCTAGAGGCTAGCTAGCTCAGCTAGGCAGCTGGTGATCCCGGAACTGCTCGCGTAGCTTGCGTTTAAGCACCTTGCCCGTGGCGGTGTGCGGCAACTCGTCGACGAGCACGACGTCGTCGGGCAGCCACCACTTGACGACCTCACCGGCCAGGTGGTCGAGAATATCCTCGCGAGAGGCACTATGCCCCTTGCGCAGGACCGCGACGAGCAGCGGCCGCTCCTGCCATTTCGGATGTGCAACCCCGATGACAGCGGCCTCGGCCACCGCCGGGTGGCCCATCGCAGCGTTTTCCAGGTCAATCGAACTGATCCACTCGCCACCGGATTTGATGACGTCCTTAGCCCGGTCCACCAATTGCAGGTATCCGTCGGGGTCGATGGTGGCCACGTCCCCGGTGGGGAAGAAACCCTCGGCGTCGAGCTTGTCGCCACCCTCACCTTTGAAATAACCGCTGGCGATCCACGGCCCCCGCACCCAGACTTCACCGAAAGCCGTTCCATCCCACGGTAACCTGTCCCCACCATCGTCGACGATCTTCAGGTCTACGCCGCAGACCCCACGTCCCTGCTTTAACCTGATCTGGGCCCGTTCGGCGGCATCCAATCCCTCATGCTTGGGCAGTAGCCGGCCGATCACGCACAGTGGGCTGGTCTCGGTCATCCCCCAGCCCTGCGTCGTCTCGGCCCCGAAATCACGCCCGAATCGCTCGATCATCGACAACGGTAACGCCGCTCCTCCGGTGCCGGCCACCTTTAACCCCAGTTCGTGCGGATCGATCTCGGGGTGCTCGTCGAGATAGGAGAACAGCATCATCCACACCGTGGGAACACCCTGAGTTTGGTTGACGCCTTCGGATTTCATCAGCTGGTAGACAGACTCGCCGTCTAGGTACGGTCCGGGCAGCACCAGTTTGGCGCCGACCATCGCCGCGGTATAAGGCGTGCCCCAGGCGTTGGCGTGGAACATCGGGACCACCAGCAGCATCGACGTGCCACTGTGAATATCGTTGGTGTCCCGGGCGGCTGTCATCAATGTGTGCAACATCGTCGAACGATGAGTGTAGAGAACACCTTTCGGGTTTCCGGTGGTACCGGAGGTGTAGCACAGCGACGACGCGCTGCGCTCGTCGAACTCGGGCCACTCAAAAGCTGTGGACTGCGATCCGATCAGCTCGTCCCAGCACAGCAGGCGCCCTTCGGGAACCCCGGGGATGTCGGGCATATGCTCGCGGTCGGTCATCGCGACGTAGGTGTGTACCGTGCTCAGCTCGGGAGCCAGCTGACCCACCAGTTGCGCGAACGTGATGTCGAAGAACAGGACCCGGTCCTCGGCATGGTTGATGATGTAGATGATCTGGTCGTGGAAAAGCCGCGGGTTGACGGTGTGCATGACAGCGCCCGAGCCGGAGACCCCGAAGTACAGCGCAAGGTGGCGATCGCTGTTCCAGGCGAGTGTCGCGACTCGCTCCCCCCGCTCCATACCGAGTTCGCCCAGCGCGTTGGCAACTTGTTTGGACTGCCGACACACGTGCGACCAGGTGGTTCGCCGGACGTGCCCCTCGGGCAGTCGGGACACGATTTCGGTGTTGGAGTGAAACGCCGCGGCATGATCGATCAGCGACGAGATCATCAGCGGCCGGTCCTGCATCAATCCCAGCATGCGGCCAGGTTATCCAGCTGGAGCACGATTGTGTTCATGGTTGCTACCCAAGAAGCTCATGATTTAACCCGGCGCAGCGCAGGGTAGAGCTCGCGCACCGCGGTCTCGAAACGCCGGGCCAGCGTGAGCCCAGCGGCCGGGCAATGCGAGCACGACCCGGTGAGCTCGACCTCGACCTCGCCGTCGGTGACGCCGAGCACCGTGATCCCGCCACCATGGGAACGGATGTAGTCGCCAACTTCGCCGGCGACGACCTGCGCCACAGCCATCCGCAGCACGTCGTCGGCCGAACAGTCCTCAAGTGCTCGCCACTGTTCGCTACTGGCCAGCGCCACCTGCAGCGCGGACCGGACCCGTCCCCCGTCGGGCCGCCAGCCACGCCCGACGCCCAGTCTCACCCGTACCGCGGCCGGTTCGACGAACA
>CAXMSM010000399.1:0-3893 GCA_964195655.1 uncultured Gammaproteobacteria bacterium
CGGCCGGCGCCGGGGGAGCCGAAGGCTGCGGGACCGCACCGAGCACCCGCTGGATGTCGGGCTTCATCTGCTGGAGCTGCTGGCCCCAGTAACCCCAACTGTGCGTGCCATTGGAGGGGAAGTTGAACACGCCGTTCCTACCGCCCGCGGCGATGTACTCCTCCTGGAAGGATTTGTTGGTACGCAGAGTGAAACCCTCAAGGAATTTCGCGTTGAACAGGTTGCCCGAACTGGAGCCCGCATCGAGCTCGGAGGGCTTGCCGTTGCCACAGAACACCCAGATGCGGGTGTTGTTGGCGACCAGCTTGGCCATGTTGACCATCGGGTCGTTGCGCTTCCACGCGGGATCGCTGGACGGGCCCCACATGTCCTCGGACTCGTATCCGCCCGCATCACCCATCGACATGCCCACCAACATGGGCCACCAGCCCTCAGAGAGGTTCAGGAAGCCCGACAGCGAGCCGGCGTACTGGAACTGGTTGGGGTGGTAGATGGCCAGCGTCATAGACGTCGAACCCGCCATCGACAGACCGACCGCGGCGTTGCGGGTCGGGTCGACACCCTTGTTGGCTGCCAGGTAGGCGGGCAACTCGCTGGTGAGGAACGTCTCCCACTTGTAGGTGCTGCAGCCAGCATCTCCGCATGCGGGCTTGTACCAGTTACTGTAGAAGCTGGACTGTCCGCCGACCGGCATCACCACGGCGAGACCGGAGTCGAGGTACCACTCAAATGCCGCGGTGTTGACATCCCAACCGCTGAAGTCTTCCTGCGCACGCAGGCCGTCGAGTAGGTAAACCCCGGGAGCATTAGCGCCGCCGCTCTGGAACTGGATCTTGATGTCCTTGCCCATCGCGGCCGAGGGCACCATCAGGTATTCAACCGGCAGACCTGGACGGGAGAAAGCCCCGGCCGTGGCCGAACCGCCAATAGCGCCGATCAAGCCCGGCAGCAGGGCCGCCACAAAGGCTGCCACCGTGAACCGGCGCCACAGGGTTTTCGCTGCACTACGCAGCCCTGGAAAGAGCTTCATGCCTTGTTTAGTCACGGCAGTCAATCCAATCTTTCGTAAAACAACAGTAAAACAACAGTAAAACAACAACGGACCAGCTGGAATAGTCCTCGAATCGGGCTAATTGCCCGTTTGGTCAACCACAGCTTTGTGGTGTTCTGTCTTCGCTGCGAACCTGCTCGCGAGCCGACACATGTCCTATCGGACTCACATGGCTACAGCGTTACGAAAGCAGACGACCCGCCGCGGCAGCAAATCGCCTGCGATTTAGGGTCCTGTCGCGGGCAGTCCCGTGTAGGGCGGATTCACCGATTCCGGTACCGGTAGGCCGCAGCGCGAGAGCTCATACAACGGCACCCTGTCGATGCGGTATCGGGTGAACTGCACGGCGTTCACAAGGTTCGACAGGAACCGCCTAGCTCCCAACGGACCCCGGATCGCACTCATCACGGACTCGGTTTCGGGGCACTCCAGCGCCGTCTCCGCCTGGGAGATCCAGTCCTCGTCCAGATATTCTGGGATGTACGGCTCCGTCTTCAGGAATGGGCCCTCGGCGACCGCCCAGTCCGGGAACAGGTTCTTGTCATGACCGATTCGGCCGTCCTCGATCCGAGCGGTGTGCGCGGCCAGCGGATTAGCCAGGCCGATCTGATCGATCACCCTGACGTCGAGGCCGACGTTCATACCCAGCATGCCCAGATTAGTGAAGAAGACTGTGTGAGGCCCCCCTCGATCCTGGATGGGTACGGGTGGGGCATCCGGCAGTGGTGGGATCGCGGGCACGATCTCCCAGGTGTCATAGTTGCCCGCGGGTAGCAACAGCGCGCCGTCCGGGGTGTTTTGGATCGCGGCCACCACAGCGCGCATTCGCGGGTAGTCGAGGTAATCCGCCGCGGTCAGCGGGTGAGCGTGACCGGTAGCTTGGGCGTAGAAACGACGTTCGTCGACGATTCCCGTGGACGTCACGCGGGTAGCGTCTGCGCCCATCCCCGGCGAATTGGCCGCCCACAACGCCCAGCCCGCCACCGCCAGCCACAGCACGCTGGTGGCACCGGCATAGAGGTAGCCCGCCCCACGGGCCATTCGCGCCCTGTCCGGCAACATGAGCGGGATGACCGCAACGGGCGCCAACAGACAGAACATCGGCGTTAACAGCACCCGGCCATGCATGAAGTCGCCACCCTGGCGGATCCAATAAACTCCCTGGATGAAACCGCTGAGGACCATGAAGGCCACCACTGCGGTCGGGCTCTGCACCGCCCTTGCCTGCCATCCGGAGCCAGGTGCCGCTAGGCGATTGACCGACGACGGCCGCCCGCGGAGCAGCATCACCATGACCGCCAGGCCGATGATCAGAATCGTCGGAGCCCACAGCAGGTATGGCTTGTTGAAGTTGGCGAGGTAGACGAAGCCCTGCTGCCACTTGGAGCCCGAAGCGTCCTTAGCCAATGCGGTGCCAGGGAACAACAAGCCGTAGTAACCCATCCGGAAGATCTGATAGGCCACCGGAAGCAACCCGCCCGCGACGACGATCAATGCGCGTCGGCGCCAATCGGGTGCCGCGATCAACATCATGATCAGCGCCAAGCCGCCGATGAGCGCCAGTTCCGGCCGCACCAGCACGCTGAGCCCGGCGACCACTGCCAATGCACCATCGAACGTTCGCGAGGTTTGAGAATTTTGCGACCAGCAGACCATCATCCACCACAGCAGACCCAGATAGGCCAGCACCAAACCGTTTTCGAGACCGGAGGTGGCGAAGTCCCGGGCCGGTGGCACCGCGACATAGACAAGCGCTCCCGCGGGCAGTAACAGTGCGCGCCGGCCTGCCAGACTCGGCGCGTACAGCCGTGCGGCGCCCAGCATGACCAGAGCCACCCCAGCCACGCTCAGCACCAAGGCCAACACCAGCGCGACATACTCGAGCCGCGCGCTACCGCCGATCAAGCCGCCGAAATAGACCAGGTACGACCACACCGTGGAGGTGTTGGCCTCCACTCTCTCTCCCGTATTGAAGACCGGGCCGTTGCCCGCCAGCAGGTTTCGGACCGTGCGCAACACGATCAATCCGTCGTCGGCGATCCAACGACGCTGCCAGGCTCCCCACCCGAACAGCACCGACACCACCGTGACGCTGACCCAGAGGCTGATACGAACGGAGACGTCGCAGGGAATGGCGGGCCAGCGCGTCAGCCGGTCCGCCAGCGCGGTAGTCAACTGGTCAGCCGAGGAAGACTGCGGCACCGATGGTTCCGATCCAGGCCAGCGCCAGCAGCTGCAGTACTCGGTCCTTGAGCGCGATCTCCTCGGGTTCACCTGCCATGCCGCCATCGACGTCGACGGCGTAGCGCAGGATCGCAATCGTGAACGGAACCATGGAAATCACGAACCAGGGTGTGCCGCCAGTCTCATCACGTTCGAAGGCCCATAGTCCGTAACACAGCGCCAGGGCCGTCGCCGACAGCGTCCACACGAAACGCAGATACGAGCTCGTGTAACTTTCCAAAGACTTGCGAATCTTGGCGCCCGTCATTTCGGCGAGCTGCAGTTCGGCGTAACGCTTTCCGGCCGCCATGAACAGTGACCCGAACGCCATCATCATCAGGAACCATTGGGACAGAGGTACGTCCGCTGCGACGCCGCCGGCGATCGCCCGGATCAGGAAGCCCGATGACACGATGCAGATGTCGATGACCGGCTGGTGCTTCAGTCCGAAACAGTAAGCCAACTGGATGCCTATGTAGATAGCCATCACCAGCGCCAAGTCGGGGGTGACCAACCACGAGATCGTCAGCGAGGCAGCCCCCAACACGACCGCCAGGCAGTAGGCCAGCCACTCCGGCACCACTCCGGCCGCGATCGGGCGGAACCGCTTGGTCGGATG
>CAXMSM010000400.1:0-2736 GCA_964195655.1 uncultured Gammaproteobacteria bacterium
GGCAACCTTCGTGGGCCAGGACCACCTCGGTACCGCATCCCGATTCGCACTGGCGGACTTTGACATCGAGCTGCTGTGGGATGCCGCCCTGCGGACAGCGCTGCGCATAAATGGCAGGGCCGCAGAGATCGAGGACGAGGCCACCCGCAGCGGGTCACATTCTGAAGACGACTCGACTCCAACCGTTCCCGCCGAGAGCGAGCCACCACCCCAGGACCCCGATGATCACTTCTACCACCGGAAGTTCGGCAGGGATCTGACTCAACCAGAGAAGAAGGCCATCGAGATGTGGGCCGTTGAGGTGACCCGCCAACACTTTGAGAACGAGCTGGGCTATTCGACAGAAGATGTCGGCGACAAGCGCTCCTATGACATCCACGCGACCAATGGTGACCAAACGATTGTCATCGAAGTCAAGGGCACTATTACTGACGGCTCCACTGTTGCTGTGACCGCGGCCGAAGTCATCTTGCAGGAGGCGGAATACCCGAACAACGCTTTCGCGGTGGTCCGCAACATTGTTCTAGACAGCAACGTCGACCCACCCGTTGCCGGCGGCGGCGAGTTGGTGACAGAGATGCCATGGAAGATCGACCGGGCACGGCTCACGCCAACTAGTACAACTATCTCACCGGGTACTGACCCGGGCTCCAACACAGGAACGGTGAAAAGGCGAACACCGATGAGCCACAGGACTGCCGAGGGTCTGGGGAAGGGCCGCCGCGACCCGAGCGTACGCGAGTGCTGACGAGCAGAAGAGGCGGCTCCGGATTTCTCCGAAACTGCCTCTGAACTGCTAGTTTGCTTGTCGGGCTGACAGGATTTGAACCTGCGACCACTTGACCCCCAGGAAGTAGCGGTAGCGCATTTCCCCAGTTCGCTGATGGTTCTCACCCCGGCGGCGAGATGCGTGACGTTCATGGACGCGCAGGTCGTTCAGCATCGCGCATAACGTGTGGTCCCAGGGTGGTCCCAATGCCGCGCCGCCCAAATCGATGACCAGCTCGATGACAAGCTGCCCGCGCCGACCATTCAGATCCTGACCGGTGCATGCGCCGACCGCGGCGCGGCCCGCTGCTTCGCAGGCACTGTCACGTTGATTGGAAAATGTAGTGGTGCAGTTGGTTTTGGAGCTGTGGCGATGGAACATCGTTGGATGTTCGCATTTCAGGCGGCAGCGTCGAGCGCGGTGACCTGATGCCAGACCGCGAAGCGGTCGGCCATCTCGGTTCGCCACTCGATCGCGCTGAGCAGATGCCGTCGCGGCCGGAAGTGTGCGGAGATGCCGCTGCGCACTTCCGGCGATGTCTGCGTCCGCTGGACGGGCGACAGCACCGCCAACATGGCAGAAGCGGCCCTGCACGTGCTGGACACCCCATCGACCGCAGAGGCGATCCTCGCCACCATCGGCGCCAGCTCGGGCAAGACTCTTTCGCAGCTGAACTCGACGCTGTCAGAGGACGACCGATTCAGGCGCGCCAGCCGCACCACCTGGGGTCTGCGCTCCTGGGGAATCACTGAGTACGCTGGCATCACGCACGCCATCGGTACCTACATCGACGCCCGAGGCGGCAACGCCGACGCAACGTGTCGCACTCGAAAGGCAGACTTGGGCGACTGGAACAGGAAGGGGCGCACCGTGGCAACGCTCACCGTCGCCGACCTCGCGGGAGTTGTGTACTCCTCCGGCAAGGTCTTCAACGGGCTGTCTACAGGCCGGCTCGACACCGAGAACTTCCTGCGCTCCGGAAGCCTTGATGGGGTCGCATCGCGTGCCGATCTTGCGCTTCTGGAAGACCTACGCGACGCGGCGCAGTTCGTAATCGATAATGCCGGCCGCAAGATCGACTCCAAGTTCGTCCGGTCAGTCAACTCCACGATTACCCGCAGCGGTGCCCTGCACCCGGGCCAGCTGCGAATGCAGGAGCAGTCGATTGGGGTGGCGACGCCGTACGGCCGTCACATCCCCGATGCCCTCACCGAGGCCGGCCTGCAGGCGCTACTCGACGATGCGATGCGCAGAGGTGACGTCCAGGAGAAAGCGTTAGAACTGTTCGTGGATCTATCGAAGGCGCAGCCCTTCGAGGACGGTAATAAGCGCACCGCGGTGTTCGTGGCCAACAGCCTGCTCATCGGCTCCAGTGCGGGCGTCCTGTTCACGATCCCCGTCGACGACAACGACCCGAATCTCGCCAGAACGTTCAACGACCTGCTCGCGCGGGCCTACATCTACGGCGAGGGCGACGGTGTGAAAGCGCTGCTACGCAGCCGGGGGCTCACCTAGGCACCGTTGCGGTGTTCGATCACGAACTGACGGATACAGGCATTCACTTCTCCAGGAATCTCGGCCGGCAAGGCGTGTGTGGCGTTGGGCCACAGGTGATACCGCCAGCCGGGGACTACTGATTTCGTTCGCTGAAGTCCCTTATCCGAATCGTGAATAGTGTTTCCCGCCAGAAGAACTTGGACGGGTGGACGCACTGAGCGCAGCAGACGCGCACTGGGGAGTAGCGGGGGTGCACCACGTATGGGTGGCGTGAAGGCGGCGAATCCGGCGACAAACAGCCTGGTGAGCATGTCGATGGAACTGCCCGGCGCGTGCTGACCCATAATCCACGCTGCGCCGCGTTGAGCCCGTACGGAATGCGGGCGCCGCGTCAGGAGCCCGAGATTTCGCCAGAACCTTATCGAGAGTCGAGCCACCGTGTTAGCCGGGTCAACCAGCGTCACCGTCGC
>CAXMSM010000401.1:0-2993 GCA_964195655.1 uncultured Gammaproteobacteria bacterium
CGGTCTCCTTCAGGAAGCTCAGGACGTCGTCACCCCAGGCGCGGCGTACGTCTGCATCGAGGTCGTCGACCACCGAATCCTGCTTGTCGATCACTAGCGTGGCGCGGTCGTCCGCATCGTAGGGGCGCCACGTCGGATCGCCATCCAGACCGGCTGGGTCGCCGTGTGTCGCGAAGTTCGTCCACCTGCTGCGGACCCGCTGCGACACCGCCTCACCGAGCTTGCGACCGCCCAGCGCGAACATTGGATCCCGGGGTACGGCGCTGAGATTGCCCCAGACGAAGGGAAGTTCGGTGGCGTGCGCGGCATGTAGGCGTAACACTCGCAGCATCGGTGTGGCGAAGTCGAAACGGTAGAGGTATACCGGCGCCACCGTGCGGTGGCCGTCGGCGAACCATATCGAGGGCATCCGGAAGCCGAGGTCGCTGGCCAGCCCCACGCCCTTGGACTTGCCGCGACCGGGGTAGGTCCCCCCGAGTTCGACCTCGCTGGGCAGTTGCAGGCTGGGCTGCTCGGCTGCGATCTCGGCGAACATCGCCTTGATCGTTTCGGGCGTGATCGGCATCAGCGGTGATTTCATCCATCTGAACAGTGCAGCTTCGTTTCTGTTGGTGCCGATGATCAGCGGCACCGGATGGGTCAAGCCCTTCCTGGCGAGGGTGACCGGGTAGTCCGGCACGATGTCTCCGTCGACGATCGGAGCGAAGGCCAGCCGGCCCGGGGTGCGCACCGGCACCTCGTCGAACACTGTCCTGGATGCTTCCACGATCGCCTCGATCGGCAGGCCGGCTAGGCGTCCGAGATCCCGTCGTCCGATTTCGAGCACTTCAAGGAAGCGTTCAGCCACCCGGCGACCACCGTCGGCGTGGTAGGAGGACGTGACCGGCGAGCTCTGAGCGATCGCTGCGGTGAACAACCCGGCTGCCGCGGGACTGCCCAGCAGCGCGGTCACCACGCCCGCTCCTGCTGACTCACCGAACAAGGTGACTTTGTCGGGATCCCCGCCGAACTCGGCGATGTTGTCGCGCACCCAGTGCAGCGCTGCGAGCACGTCGCGGAGGCCGACATTGGTCGCGAATTGATCGGTGTCGGCGCCCAGTGTGGCCAGTTCCAGAAACCCCAGGGCGCCGAGTCGATAGTTGACCGTCACGATCACGACGTCGCCGCCGGCGGCCAACGCGCGCCCGTCGTATAGCGGCTGGCTGGACGAGCCGAGAATGTAGGCGCCGCCGTGTACCCACACCATCACCGGTTTGTCAGCGCCGGGCTGAGTGTGCGTCGGCGCCCATACGTTGAGCGTCAGGAAATCGTCGCCTTGCGGCGCCCCGAGATCGATCGGAATCCGGGGGTCGGTCGGCTGTGGACACACTGGGCCCACCCGGCCCGCGTCGGCGGGCTCCGACCATGCTTTCGGCGGCTCGGGCGCCCGCCACCGTAGATCCCCAACCGGCGCGCCGGCGTAGCGAACCCCCTTCCACGCCTTGACGGTTCCGTCGTCGAAGCCACGGACCGGGCCGTGGATGGTGTCCACCACGGGCCGTCCGGCTGCCCTGTCGCGGGTCGTGGCCTCCGCGCTCATGCCGAACTCCTTCGATCAGTGCCTGGTACGGCAGGGTACCATGGCGCCGGCAGCTCAGACACATGCTCGACCTGGAGGCAGTGATGACTACGCAACGAGGGCGGTTGGCGCAGTTGAAGGCGACGCTTGCGGAGGAATATCCCGGCGCCGACGGTAAGAAGATCCGCGACGAAGTGCTCGACACGGCCCGCGAATACTTGCGCGGCGAGGTGACTGTCGCAGAAGTCGGCGAGGAGCTTGCTGATGCCCGCCTCGAGTTGGCGACCGCGATCGCGGCGGCGAAGACTGTCGGGTTGTTGGCAATCGAGAACGGTGGACTGGAGCAGTCGACGGCGCGCGAGCTCGGTGTGGACCCATTGACGGTGCGCGACTGGCAGGGCATGTGGCGCCGCTAACCAATCACTGCGACCCAATCACTGCGACAAAGGCGACAAAGGGATAGCAGGCCTTGGCCAGGGTCGGGGTGCAGCTCATCGTCGCCGTCGCACCCATCACACCGCCCATGATCGCACCGACAGCCCACACCGCGTGCCGCGAGTTGATAATCGAACGTCCGTAATTCCGTTGCAACCGAAGGGCATTGACGTCTTGGGCGACATCGGTAACTGCATCGCAGCCGCCTGCAGCGAACAGAGCCACCGGGACTCCGTAGACGGCGTTGGACATCGCTAGATCCGACTTGATCTCTGGATACCTGGATTGCGACCCTACCGAAGCGTTCGAAGCGGATCGGTGTCACGCTGGGGCGGTGAGCTATTCGCCTTCTCCCACTGCCGACGAGGTGCTCAAGCTATTTCCGCCGGGCACCCGCCTTGACGGCGACGGCACCCTCGTCGTCGCCGGTTGCCGCCTCGACGACCTGGCAGATGAGTTCGGCACCCCGGTCATCGTTGTTGACGACACTGCGCTTCGACAACGGGCCCGCTCTTACCTGACCGCCTTTCGAAGCCGATGGCCGCGCTGCGATGTGGCGTTCGCGACCAAATCGTTCCCGTGCACCGCTGTTCAGCGCGTGATGGTCGCTGAAGGTCTGTACCTCGACGTCGCCGGCGGTGGGGAGATGTTGACCGCGCTGAAGGCGGGTGCAGATCCCGCGCGGCTCGTGCTGCACGGCAATGCGAAGACCGACGAAGAAATCACGATGGCGCTCGAGATATCCGGAGAGAACGGTAATCGCGGCATCGGACTGGTCGTGGTCGACAACTTCGACGACATCGACCGGTTGGAACGCCTCGTGCCCGCGGGCCGCCGGCAACAGTGTCTGGTCAGGGTCATTCCCAGTGTGCAGGCCGCCACGCACGCATCCCAGGCCACCGGGCACTCGCGGTCGAAATTCGGATTGCTGCTCGAGGACGCGCGAGCGGCGGTCGCCCGCATCGGGCGCAGCCCACGACTCGAGATGCAGGGCGTACAC
>CAXMSM010000402.1:0-3205 GCA_964195655.1 uncultured Gammaproteobacteria bacterium
GGACTCCGGCGAGTTGCCCCCCACCGTCACCTTCTGCCCGGCCTAACACAGTCCACGAAGCGGCGATCCCCTGCCGCGGCCCATCCGCTCGTTCGGGTACGGTTCGGACGTGCGTGATCTTGTTCTGGCTCCTTTCCGGCCTCGCACCTCCCCGCCCAGCACCGCGTCAGTACTGCGGTCGATCCTGTGGCCGCTAGCGATCCTGTCGATCATCCATCGCAGTTACGTGCTGGCAACCAATGGCTTCATCACCGACGATTTCGCCCCCGTCTATCGCGCGGTGGTGAATTTCAAACTCGGCCTGGACATCTACAACGAGAACTTCAACCAGGTCGATCCGCACTACCTCTACCCGCCCGGCGGCACGCTGATCATGGCGCCCTTCGGCTATCTGCCGGTCGAGGCGTCGCGCTACTGGTTCATCTTCTTCAACACGCTGGCGATCGTGCTGGCTGCGTACTTCCTGCTGCGGCTGTTCAAGTTCACCCTGGCGTCGGTCGCTGCACCGGCGTTGTTACTGGCGATGTTCTGCACCGAGAACGTCACCAACACACTGGTTTTCGGGAACATCAACGGGCCCATCCTGCTGCTGGAGGTGCTGTTCTTCCGGTGGCTGCTCAGCGGCGCTCGTACTGGCAACAAGACCCACGAGTGGTGGGCGGGCGTGGCCCTAGGGCTGACGCTGGTGGTCAAACCGCTCCTCGCCCCACTGCTGCTGCTGCCATTGCTCAACCGTCAGTGGCGTGCGTTGGCGGCTGCCTTCGCGCTACCGGTCGTGTTCAATGCAGCGGCCTGGCCACTGATCAACGACCCGATGAGCTTCATCACCCGCACCCTGCCCTACATCTTCTCTACCCGCGACTATTTCAACAGCTCGATCCTGGGCAACGGCGTCTATTACGGGCTGCCCATGTGGCTGATCATGCTGCTACGCGTCGCATTCGCTGCGCTCGGCGCGGCCTCACTGTGGCTGTTGTACCGGTACTACCGCACCCGCGACCCGTTGTTCTGGATGCTGACCTCATCGGGTGTCCTGCTGCTGACATCCTGGCTCGTGCTCTCCCTCGGGCAGGGCTACTACTCGATGATGCTGTTCCCGTTCCTGATGACGGTCGTGCTACCGAACTCGGCGATCCGCAGTTGGGTCGCCTGGTTGGCGATCCACGGCTTCACCACGATGGACCGCTGGCTGCTTGGACATTGGCCGACCACGGGACGCGCGCTGGAATACCTGAAAATCACCTATGGCTGGTCCTTGTTATCGATCGTGGTGTTCGCAGTGTTGTTCTTCCGATACCTCGAAGCCAAAGAGGACGGACGCCTAGACGATGGCATCGACCCCCTTTGGGTCAAGCAGCTCGCCACCACCGGGCCCAAGCCCGTTGACGGTCGGTAGTAGCCCCCGGCGAGTAGCCTGAAACCCATGACAGAGACGGGTTCTGGATCGGACTCCGGGTCGGACTCTAGGTCGGGTCCCGCGCTGGTGTTGACAGACGACCAGTGGCGCGAACGGCTCAACCAGCAGGAGTTCGCCGTGCTGCGTCGGGCCGGTACCGAGCGGCCCTTCACCGGTGAGTACAGCGACTCCAAGACCGAGGGTGTCTACGCCTGCCGCGCGTGTGGCGCCGAGTTGTTCCGCAGCAACGAGAAGTTCGAATCTCATTGTGGCTGGCCGTCTTTCTTCGATCCAGCTGATGCCAACTCAGTGACACTGCGCTCCGATGACACATCGGGAATGCACCGCGTCGAGGTGCTCTGCGCCAATTGCCACAGCCACCTCGGTCACGTTTTCTCCGGTGAGGGCTACCCGACCCCTACCGACAAGCGCTACTGCATCAACTCGATCTCGCTGCGGCTCATGCCGTCAGGCAGGTAGGTAGGTCTGGGTTCGCTTCTGCGATTCCAGCAGGTCCAGTATGGCGGGCGCCGGTAGCGGCGGACTGTAGTAGTAACCCTGAGCGACGTCACAGCCGTACTCAAGCAGTCTTGCTGCGGTCTCGGCGTTCTCGACGCCCTCGGCCACTGGGGTCACCCCCAACTCGTGGGCGAGGTCGATCACCGCACGCACGATCGCGGCCGACGTCGGCTGGGTCAAGATGGGCGCGATGAACTCCCGATCGAGCTTGACCTCGTGTACCGGGAAGTCGCGCAAATACCACAAAGCCGAATAGCCCGTGCCGAAGTCGTCGATGGCGGTCCGTATTCGGTATTCGCGCAGCGTCGTAAACGCAGCACGCGTACTTTCCAGGTTCTCAAGCAGCATATCCTCGGTGATCTCAACGGTCAGCATCTCGGGCGGCAGGCCCCGAACGTCGAGGGCCGCCATGATCTGTTGCGGCAGATCGGTGTCGCTGATCGACGGAGCGAAGACGTTGACTGCAACTGGGACCCCAACGCCCCTGGCATTCCATACGGCCGCGTCGTCCAAAGCGAGATTGAGCATCAACGACGTCACCGAGTGCATCAGACCGTGCTCGCGTACCAGCCACAGAAATTTATCGGGACCAAGCAATCCGTGCCGCGGGTGGGGCCAGCGGACCAGCGCCTCCACTCCCACGATCTGGCCGGTGCGCACGTCGCACTTGGGTTGGTATACCGCACTGAGGCCGAGATGCTCAATCGCGTGTCGCAACTCACCCAGCAAGCGCGCCGAATCGCGAATGCCTACACCGTGGGGCGCGGGGCCGGCCGCAGTTGCGTTAATCGCGATGCGTCGGTGCAGATCCAGCTCCGGCGCGAAGGTGAACAGCTGACTGGACCGAGACCGTTTGGACGCATACATGGCGACATCGGCCTGCCTGAGCAACTCTTCGACCGTGATAGCGCTGTCGTCGACCGGCGCGACCGCCAACCCGACGCTGGGTCGCACCAGCAGATCCTGGCCGTCGATGACGAATGGCCGATCAAAAGCCTGCACCACGCGTTGCGCGATCAAATGGGACGCCGCCGATTCGCCTTCCATCAGCACCGCGAACTCATCGCCGCCTAAACGCGCAACCGTGTCCGCGGCACGAACCGCACCGGTGAGCCGTTCCGCCACCTCAACCAGCAGCGCGTCTCCGGCCGGATGACCCAAAGTGTCGTTGACGAGCTTGAAGTCATCGAGGTCGAGCACCAGCACCGCAACGGTACGAGAGTCGCGCCGGTCCATTTGTATTGCCCGCGTTAGCCGATCGGCGAACCGTGTCCGGTTCGCCAGGCCCGT
>CAXMSM010000403.1:0-6628 GCA_964195655.1 uncultured Gammaproteobacteria bacterium
CCCCCGGGATCGCGCACGCGAGCGAGGACAGCAGCGCGACGAAGGCCCGGCCCTCTAACCCGGCCCCGGCCATCACCCTGTCCATCAGGAACGCGGCGCGGGACATATAGCCCAGGCCTTCCAGCAGCGAGACCATCAGGAACAGCAAGGCGATCTGGGGCAGAAAGACCAGCACACCGCCGACACCGCCCAATATCGCGTCGGAGAGGAAACTACCCAACATTGGGTTCGAAATGTGGTCGTCGACAAGGCCGCCGAGGAAGCCGAAGAACCCCTCCACACCTTCCTGAAGTGGTGCCGCAACCGTAAAAATCACCTGGAAGAACGCGAACATCGTCGCGAAGAAGATAAGCGTGCCCCACAACGGGTGAAGCAGCACGGCGTCAACACGGCGGGTGCGCTCGTCGAGCTGTGGTTCCACGTAGTGGGCAGCGCTCAGCAACGATGAGATCCAGCCGGTGACCTCGCCGGTACCGGTGGGTGGCAGCACGGCGGGCTGCGGCCACCGCGCCGGCTCAAGGAGCAGATCGCGGAGTTCGCCGAGTTCGCGGGTTCGGCCGGCGACGACGGCCACCACCGGCAGGTTTAGCGCACGACGCAACGCGGCGACGTCGACATCGCCTTGGCGGCGACGTAGCTCATCGGTAAAGGTCAAGACCACACATACCGGGACCTCAGTCTGAAGAATGTGCGCAAGCAAACCCAGAGACCGCCGCAGAGTGGTCGCGTCGAGGGTGACAATCAGACCGTCCGGCGTGGCCACCACGTTGCCCTCGGGCTCAAGGACGTCAACGACAATCTGCTCGTCCGGGCTGATCGGGTCGAGACTGTAGGTGCCGGGTAGGTCCTCGACCTCCAGCAACTGCCCCCCGATCCGCGCAGTGCCCTCGAACCGGGAAACGGTGACCCCGGGGTAATTGCCCGTCTTGGCCCGCAGCCCTGTGAGGGCGTTGAACAGGGTCGTCTTTCCAGAGTTCGGACTGCCACACAACGCGAGTCGCGGGCCGTCCAACGTCCTCGCGCCGCCGTCAGAATGGTTGGCGCAGTGGCTCACGCTGTCGTGACCACGTGGATGCAACGGGCCTGCGCCCGACGCAGCGCGATTTCGTACCCGGCGATGCGGTACATCAATGGGTCGGCCAGCGGAGCTTTTCGTAACACCTGTACTTCGGCCCCCGGGGCGAAGCCGAGGTCAACCACCCGGCGGGCCGTGGCCAGATCGATCTCGCCACCCACGTCGCAGATCACCGCGCGCTCACCACAGCCAAGTTCAGCCAGGCTCATGACCTGGTCGGCGGCAACCGGAACGCAGGGCTCGATCACGCGCCGACTCAACAAGGTGGATATCTTCGACATGGACGGACCTCATATACCTGGATAAGCCCGGCCTCCCCGAACCTTAGGTAAGGCTACTGACACTAAGGGTTGCCTGTCCAGACTTGTGCAGCTTATGCACCGCCTCGACCCAACTGCAGGTGTCAGAGGTTTCGAAAAAGTGAAATGCTCAGGGCATGTCGACCGTCTTCACGAAAATTATCCAGGGTGAAATACCGGGCCGATTCGTCTACCAGGACGACGAGATCGTGGCCTTCCTGACGATCGAGCCGATGACCCAGGGCCACACATTGGTCGTGCCGAGGGCCGAGGTCGACCAGTGGCAGAACCTCGAACCCACCGTGTTCGGCAGGGTCATGGAAGTCTCACAGCTGATCGGCAAGGCCGTGTGCACGGCCTTCGGTGCAGAACGCGCCGGCGTCATCATCGCCGGCCTTGAAATACCCCATCTACACGTGCACGTATTCCCCGCACGAGACCTGTCGGACTTTGGATTCGCCAAGGTCGACCGCAACCCGTCCGCTGAGTCGCTTGACGAGGCGCAGACGAAGATCAAGGCTGCGCTGGCGCAGCCGAGCTGACTGGCGGCGCCGCATCGGTGATGCGCGGCAAGTTCACCCGAAAGCGACACCCCTGGCCCGGCGCAGTGATAACGCTCACGCTGCCACCATGCGCACAGACCAGTGAATCGACGATCGACAGGCCCAACCCGGTGCCGCCGCTGGTACGCGCCCGGGACGAATCCGTCCGGTAGAAGCGCTCGAAAATACGTTGGGCATCCTCTGCGCGCATCCCCGGCCCCTCGTCGCAGACCTCGAGCACGGCATCGTCGGCGTCGGTTCCCACTCGCAGGGTCACGCCTGCGTTCTCCGGAGTGTGCTGCAGTGCGTTGGCAACCAAGTTACCCAGCACCTGACGCAGCCGAGCCTCGTCGCCCACTACCTCAGGGGTGCCCGGCCCGTCGAAAATTTCCAGACCGATCGTGCGTTCCGGCGCGATCGACCGAGCGTCGTGTAGGGCATCGGTGGCCAGCGCAAGCAGGTCCACTGGATTCCGTTCCAGCGGACGCTGCACATCAAGCTGGGCCAACAGCAGCAGGTCCTCAACGAGCAAACCCATTCGGCGCGACTCACTTTCGATGCGACTCATCAACATCTCAACGTCGCGGGCAGCGCCCTGTCGGTACAACTCGGCGAACCCACGAATCGTCGTCAACGGCGTCCGCAGCTCGTGGCTGGCGTCAGTGATAAAACGACGCATCCGCTCCTCGGAGGTACGAGCCTGCTCTGCAGATGATTCCGACAAGGCCATCGCGCGCTGGATCTGCGCGAGCATTCCGTTAAGCGCCGACGATAATCGCCCGACCTCGGTCCGTGGGTCTCGTTCGGGTACGCGGCGGTCCAATTCGCCGGCAGCGATCGCGGCGGCCGTCTGCTCGACCTCTGACAACGGACGCAGGCTACGCTGCACGACCGCATAGCCGACGACTCCGAGCAATAACAGGACCGCCGCCCCGATACCCAGCTGTGTATAGAACAGCGACCGCATGGTCGACTTCACCTCGGAGAGGTCGATGGCCATCGTGGTGCGCTCACCGCGCGGACCGTTTACCGTCATCGCGCGCCACTGGACCTCGGGGTGATCGTCCGATCCGACGGTGACCGGCTCCGGCCCGACGTCGTTGTCGGCGGGCAGCGCGGGCTCGGCGACATGGTCGTTGACCGCCAACCAGTTGCGCCCCTGCGAGTCGATCCCGCGGACGTAGAAGTCCGTGGGGGGACGCGCGGGGTTGGGGTCCTCGTCAGTGATGATGGAAAGCTGGTGGGGCACCTGTGCCCAGCCCCGAGAGGCCTCGATCAAGCTGTGGTCCACCCGGTTCATGAGGCTGTGTTGCAAAATCGTCGACTCTGCGACGCCAGACGCCAGCAGGCCGCTGGCCACCAGCACCAACGTGGCAGCCACCAGCCCTATTCGAAGCGGTACGCCACGATCGATTTGTTGCCTGATGAGACCTGCCACTCCACCATTGTTGCGCTCATCGCGGCTCGCGCAGGACATAACCGACCCCGCGTAGCGTGTGCAGTAGGCGCTTGTCGCCGTTGTCGACCTTTCGCCGCAGGTAGGAGACGTATGACTCGACGACGTTCACGTCACCGCCGAAGTCGTAGCGCCACACATGGTCGAGGATCTTCGGCTTGGACAGCACCGTGCCCGCGTTGATGATGAAGTACCGCAATAGCGTGAATTCCGTCGGTGACAGCGAAACGGGTTCACTGGCCTTCCACACCTCGTGGGTGTCCTCGTCGAGTTCGATGTCGGCGAACTTCAGCCGCGACACCCGCGGCTCCTCGTGGCCATGAGCGGTCCTGCGCAATATCACCCGTAGTCGCGTGACTACCTCTTCGAGGCTGAACGGCTTGGTCACATAGTCGTCGCCGCCCAGCGTCAGACCGCTGATCTTGTCTTGCAGGCTGTCGCGGGCGGTCAGAAACAGGGCTGCGGCGTCAATGCCATCGGCTCGCAGACGGCGCAACAACCCGAAGCCGTCCATGCCGGGCATCATGACGTCAAGAATCACCGCGTCTGGCCGCACTTCACGTGCCAGGTCGAGAGCGGCGGCGCCGTTTGAGGCGGTATAAACCTCGAAACCCTGGAACTTCAGGCTCACCGCGAGCAGTTCGACGATGTTGTCCTCGTCATCGACCACCAGCACGCGCGCCTCGGGAACACTTTCCTGAATAGGCATAGCCATAATCCTCAATGTCCATTAGTTAGCTGGGAAATACCCTGTACGGCAGCTGTGCACTTCCTGTGAGTTTTACTTGCGCTGTCAATAGACTGACCACATGAACCTCGGCAAAGTCATCGCGGGCTTAGCAATAACCCCTGTTCGAGTCGGCCTCGCGGCGGCCGACATCGGACTCGACGTTGCGGCCACCGCGCTCGGGCTTGTCAAGCAATCCCTGGGCGAGGAGGGCACGCAGGCAGTGAACCCGATTACCGAAATACTGCCGTTGCGCGGCGCGGTCATAGGCGCCAACCGAGTTGCCGAGTTAACCGAAGACGACAGGGCGATGGGGCGAGCCCTGGCCCGCGGCGGGCCTGCGGATCAGTTGCTGCGCCCAGGTGGGGTCGTCGACCTGTTGACCGCGCCGGGCGGCCTACTCGATCGGGTATCCGTGGAAGGCAGCGGGTTGGAGCGGGCCCTGGCGCCCGGCGGGCTCGCAGATCGACTGCTCGCCGAGGACGGGCTGATCGAGCGGGTGTTCGCCGAGGACGGTGTGATCGACAAGCTGACGGTAAAAAATGGACCGCTGGAACAACTCACAGAAGCCGCTGAAATCCTGAGTCGGCTGGCACCCGCGGTGGAAACATTGACGCCCACCGCCGACACTCTGCAGGATGCTGTCGATACGCTCAACAGGATGGTCAACTCGATGAGTGGCATCGCAGAACGCATCCCCCGGCGGCGCCGCTCAGCGCGCCGGAGTCTGCCGTCGGGGCGCATCGACGATCGCGATGCCCCCAATCTCCTCGACGAATGACCCGGGACGAATGACCCGATAGGCTTGCTCCCGTTTCACGCCTCCTTAGCTCAGTGGTAGAGCACTCGCCTTGTAAGCGAAAGGTCGTCAGTTCAAACCTGACAGGAGGCTCCACGGAAAACGGTTCTGACCTGCACCGCAGCAGATCCGGCCCAGCTACCGGAATCCGGTAACCGGCCTCGTTGTCACGACGTTGTCACAACTCGCTGCAAACTCGCCGCCGCGAGCTGCAGCGCATCGTTGCCAGTGTGTACATAGGTCCGCAGCGTGAACGCCGGATCCGCGTGACCCAGCCACGCCGACACCACCGCAATGGGCACGCCCTGCATCGCCATCGTTGAGGCGCAAGTGTGCCGGGCATCATGCAGCCGGATCGGCGGCACCTTCGCCGCCACACACATCGCCCGCCAGAAATCAGACAGGCTGTCAGGGTGGTAGGGCTTCCCTGCCTCGTTGCACACCACATGCCCACCAGGCCCGTATGCCGGACCCAGCTTCAGCCGCTCGACCTTCTGGATTGCGGACGCCCGACGCAACGCAGCCGACAACGCAGGCGGCAGCGGCAAGGTCCGCGCCGACCGCTCGGTCTTGGTGTCCTCGGTCTCGACGGCAGCCCCGTTGACCGACACCCGGTTGCGCCTGACCGTCAGCATCCCGGCCTCCAGGTCAACATCCGACCACAACAGCCCACCGATCTCCCCGCGCCGCAGACCAGACAGCGCCAGATGCCATGCGTGTCCCAGCCGGTCACCCTCGACGTGAGCGAGCACCTGCCTAATCTCCTCATCGGTGAACGTGGCCATCGCCTTCTTGGGCCGCTTCACCCGGTCCACCAGGGCAGCCACGTCACGCACCAGCGCGCCCTGCTTGACCAGGTCGACAAGCACCCGCGAGATCAGGTTCAGCATCGGGTTGATGCTGTTGGCGGTCCACTTGCCGTGACCGTCAGCCCGCCCCGCCTTCAGATCCGCCACCAGGCCGTCGACGTCGGTCTTGGCAAGCTTCTGCACCGCCATCCCCCCGTGCCGGTCCCGCAGCGGCTGCAGCGCGTGGGTGTACGCCGCCAGCGTGGTCTGCCTGATCGAATGCCGACCGTCGAGCCATTGAGCACACGCCTGCTCCACAGTGAGCACGGTCTTCGGTACGAAAGTGCCTGCGACGGCATCCCCCTGGACCCGCGACAACCCATCCCGCGCGGCCTTCTCGGTGGCGTAGCGGCGGCGGACCTGGCGGCGCTTCCCGTCAGCGTCACACCCGGCATCGATAGCTGCCTGCCATGTGTTGCGATAGTTGCGGATGGTTTTATCTGAGGTGGGGCCGGGTAGGCCACGCGCCGCGAACTGGGTCGGCCCCTGGCGTGGAGTTTCGCCCAGATCTGGGCGATACTCCTTGCGTTTTCCTGGCTGGCAGTAACCAGCTGGATGGGGCGGGCCACATCTGGCTCCTTACGTCTCCCGTTGGGCAGCACTTACGCCAGTTGCGGCAGCGTCCACCTGCGGGCGGTCGCGTCGGCCTTCAAGTGCGTTCTTCGATTGCGGCGGTGAAGCTTTCGCCGTCTTCGATGACCTCGGCGTCGATGGCATCGTGCGATGGGATACCGCCGCCCTGGCCCACCGTCAAGCGCGTCCCTGTCGACTTGCGTGGCTAGGACGCCGTGGGGTCAAGCGGCACCTTGATGGTGGCCAGCAGCGCACGGTGATCGGAGCCGGGGATGTCGACAGTCCGGATCGAGTTAGCGGCGGCGTTGC
>CAXMSM010000404.1:0-7095 GCA_964195655.1 uncultured Gammaproteobacteria bacterium
GTGTTGGTGGAAAACCGCGAGTGCACGATGCCCAGCGCACTGGTGAGCCGTTCATCCTGCAAGTCAAGGTAAAACGTCCGCAGCTGGGGCGTGGTGAGCATCCCCTTGTAGACAAAAGTCTGGCCGGAAAGACTTGGGAAATAAACTGTTTCGCGACCCGGTCCGTCCTGACCAGGCCCCTTGGTGCCGAGCTCATGTTCGGCACGTTTGCGCACCACGTAGGCGCGGCGTTCCAAATCCATGCCTGACGCTCCCGCGATGATCACTTGCCGGAAGGTCGGCATCGCGTCGCGGGCCAGGGCGCCCAGCGACGAATCGTCGGTGGGCACGTCGCGCCATCCCAGAACATGCAGGCCCTCGGCTTCGGCGATCTTCTCCACCGATTCACACGCGATGGCTGCATCTTTGGACGACTGCGGCAAAAACGCGATGCCGGTGGCATAACTGCCCGGCTGGGGCAGCTCGAATCCCTCCGCTTTACAAACGGCCCGAAAATAGCCGTCAGGCACCTGCAGCAGGATGCCGGCACCGTCACCGGTGTTCGGCTCTGCACCTTGGGCACCCCGGTGCTCGAGGTTCAGGAGCGCGGTGATGGCCTTGTCGACGATGTCGCGGCTGCGCCGGCCGTGAATGTCCGCCACCATCGCCACGCCGCACGCATCGTGCTCGAACGCGGGGTTGTACAGCCCTTGACTGCTGGGCGCCATTCCCACCTACCCTTTTCTTGCACACGACGTCGCGGAGCTGTACAGATGGCAGCCGTCGACGAGAGCGTTAGCCAGTCTGGCGATGGAGGTACCTTCGTGCAGCACCGAACGACGGCCCTTTATCCAACTCGCCACAAGTGGTGGAAACGATATGGCAAAGGGCCACTGACATGCCAACTTAGTCCAGCCTAACCAGGTTCGCCGGCTGACCTGTTGCCCGCAGGCGCCCACCCTCAGGTCACGGTCGAATAACGTTGCCGCAGTGCCCTTTTCGCCGTGCCACCTGCCGGTTTCAGCCGGTGAGAGATAGATCACACCTTGCGCCTGCCGCGAATACAGCTTTGCTGCACAAAGCAATCTTAGCCTTGTACTGCGATAACGTCGCATGACGGCTTTGCGTGAAAGCTTAGTTGGATTCTTAGAAATCGGCTGGCACCTGGCCAGAGCTGCAGGGTCTCAGGCCGCACGTCATATTCGCAGCGGGCTTGTCATGTGGTTGTCATGCGTCTCAGGAACGTGTCATGTCAAGAGGCCCACGTGCAGAACGCGGCCCTCGGTGCGCCGGCTGGGTTGACTCAGGAGCGCAAAACGCCTGGCCATCGGGTTCACGGTGGCCGCGGGAGTGGTGGCGGTCGGCGGCATCTCCGGAGCGGCGTTCAACCCCTCGATCACCTTCGGGCTGATGTTGGCGGGCTTTTTCACCTGGAAGTTCCTCTGGGTCTACTGGATTGCCCAGGTGCGGGCGGTTTCGCTTATCCTCAAACCCCGAACCCGGCAATTGCGCCTGCAATCGGGGGCTGCGAACGTTTTCGGACAACCGCTCGATGGAGGCGTGACCATTGCAGCGCTTCGCATTTCGCCCATCGGTGTCGTCGATGGGCGGCCTCTTGGGCGGGGCTCAGCGCCGTTTACCGGGGTGGTGGGCGGCCAGCATGCTGGTAGCGACTCTGCAGGCCGCTTGCACCTGTTGGGGTGGCGCCTGGGCTCGGATGCACGCTGCGACACCGATCAGGGTTGTTGTGAAGAAGGCTGATAGCTCGTCGAGGTCTGTGTCGGAGTCGATCTGTCCGAGACGCTGTGCGTTGGACAGTGCGTGGTGAAAAGCCCGGGTGAGTCTTTCGAGGTAGGCGACAACGTAGCGTGCGGCCCCAGGGTCGAGCGCGGCTCGCTCGACGGCGGTGTTGCACAGCAGGCACCCGCGCCCACGTGCGGGTCCCTCGCTGGCCGATGCGTATCCGGTGAAGGCTGCCACGATGGCGCCAGCACCCGCGTCGGGCGCTTCGATGGGGGCCAGCACGGCCGAGAGATGCTCGTGGGTGTAGCGCTCGAGCGCCGCTTCGAATAGTCCTTGTTTCGACCCGAACTCGGCGTACATGCTCTTGCGGTTGACGCCCAATTCGGCGACCAAATCTGCGGTGCTGGTGCCGTTGAAGCCCTCGTTGCGGAACAACTCCACCGCTCTGTCGAGAAGCTCGGTTCGGTCGTACTGTTTGGCTCTGCTCATTGGATGCTCCCAGCGTGCTTGACCCCAAGGTAACTGATGAGTTACCTTGGGGTCAAGTAACCGGCCGGTTACCCAAACGCGTGGCTACTTTCCCAGAAGCCAGCACGCTAGTAACGAGACGGGGCCAGCACTTTGGTTCCGCTCGGCGCCCAATAGGCGACACAGCGAAGAGAACAGAGCGGAAAGAAGACGATATGACTCCTTCAGCGCAAGACCTCACCAGCAAGACCGCGCTCGTCACCGGTGCCAACTCGGGCCTTGGCTTCGAGGCGGCGGCCCAGCTTGCCGAAGCGGGCTATGGCCGCGTCATCCTGGCGTGCCGGACCCTGGAAAAGGCCGAGCGGGCCAGGACGCAGCTGGTCGAACGGATAGGCAACGACCCCTTCGAGACGCTGGCCGTCGATGTCTCAAGCGTGGAGTCGGCCCGCGCTGCCAGTGACGAGCTGGCCAGGCGCGGCACCGCGATCGACGCGGTGCTGCTCAATGCCGGCATGGTTGCAGGCGATGCCATGGGCAAGAGCGTGGACGGTCTTGAGCTGGCGTTTGCGTCGTCGATCGTGGGCCACCACGTGCTGACGGCGCGTCTGCACCAGGCGGGCCTGCTTCTAGAAGGCGCCCGGGTGGTGATCGCCGGTTCGGAGGGCGCCCGCAACGACCTTCCTGGCATGTTCGGCATGCAGGCATACGACTTCGCCGTAGGCACACCTCGCGAATTCGGCGATAACCTCCACGACGCGATGACAACGTTCGCGCGTGGCTCCAAGCCCGACAAGTACGACCCGATGCGCTACTACGCGGCGACGAAGACCTTCACGTCCTGGTGGAGCGCAGCCATGGCACGCAGACTCGGGGGCGAGGTGCTGGTTTTCACGGTCTCTCCCGGGTCGAACATGGGCACCAACGCGGCCCGCCACACCACCGGACTCAAGCGGTTCCTATTCACCAAAATCATGCCCGCCATCGGCTCGTTCACCGGCATGAACCTGCCGACACCGCTCGGGGCCAAGCGTTACGTGGACGTGCTGACCGGAAACGGCGACTACAGCAACGGACAGAGCTACATGTCCAAGCCCACTAAGCTCACCGGCCCCCTCGAAGTGCAGACGGCGGCCCACTTCCTCGACCAGACGCGCCAGGACACGGCGCTTGGAGTGATCGAGGAACTGACCGGTCAGCCGGCGTAGCACCCCCGTTTCCAATAGAGCTACTCAACTAGCTGAGACACAACATGATTGAGGAGAGAATGATGGCGGGAGTCAAGTCCTACGGTCACTTGAAGTATCAGGAGATCGCCGGTAAGCCTATGGCATACATGGCACAACAATCACCCGCGGTCACCGTCTCGCATCCGGGGCGCGCGACTCGCCGCGTTATCAACCCTGTGCTGCGGTTCCTGTTGCGCACTCCCGTCATGGGCGCGGCACGCAATGCGCTGATGGTGCTGAGTTTCAACGGACGTAAGACCGGGCGGCGGTACACATTCCCGCTGAGCGCCCACCGGATCGACAACGATCTCTACGCTCTGACCGGCGCACCCTGGAAGCAGAACTTCCGCGACGGCGCCGATGCCGAGGTCTGCCACGCCGGGAAGGCGACGACCATGCACGGCGAATTCATCCAAGACCGTTCGGTCGTAGCCGATCTCTACCTGCGTTGCGCCGAGTCTTACGGCGTCAAGAGTGCACAACGCATGTTGGGATTGAAGTTCCGTGATGAGCGGACACCCACCATCGAGGAGTTCACCGCGGCGGTCGAGAAAAACCGCCTGATCGCAATCCGGTTGACTCCAGCCGAGTAGCAGTCGGCTGTGGGCTTGACCGGCCAGGGCGACAAACCTAACCACCCGATCACTTGGACGAACCGCCGCCACTGACCACGCCGGTCAAGCGCACGCCGTGCTGGCTCGGTGTGTCTCGGTTCTAAAGATTCGGGTGTTGTCAGTTCTTGTCTCGGATTATTGTCAGTTCTTGTCTCGGATTAAAGGGCGTTGGCGTGCCTCGGCGGGTTCGAGCACCGACAGTGGCGTGCCCCGAGCCAACAACCGGCGCACCATCGGATAGGCAGTGAGAAAGCCCAGCCCGATCCCGCCCCAAATCACCAGCCAGAACGCGATCGTGGAGTGCGAATAGTCCAGGGCGAAGGCCAAGATCAACATCGTGGCGCCCATGCCAAGGTCGAACGCGATGATCGCGAGCACGGAGATGAACGTGGCCACCCGAAACCGCTTGCCCGGTGTCAACCCCCCGCCGTAGGCGACGCTCAGCGCGTAATATTCGTAGGCGATCAGCAGCGGCAATGCGAATACCGCGACTAGCAGGATCATCGGCCACACGTGCTCACCAGCGATCATCATGCCGGTCAGGCCCACCATCGGCACCGCCATCGCATGGCCGAGGAATGAGGCGGCTCCACCCGGGATGGTCTCGACGGCGCTGATCCGAAACACGATGGGGACGTCTTGCGAAAGCGTAACCTGTGTCGATTTCTGGTCAGATACTGAGACGATGTGCGGGTGGGACCTTGGCTGCGAGCCGGTGAGAGGCCCGAGGTGAGTTCGATGCATGCTTTGCAGAGCGTTTCAGGCGATCGGCGTTCTGCCAGATCGGGTCGTCGCCGTTGGGTGACGACCGGCTGGGTTGGGGGGCAAGGGTAGGTCAGGAGGGTCGACTGTTGGCAACTAAGACGCGGCCATCGAGTGCCGACAGGGCCGCCATGTATGCGCCCGGAATGCGGATCGACCTGCAGGGGATGCGCGCTTTCGCGGTGCTCGCCGTGTTCGCCAACCACCTGTTCGAGTGGCCCCACGGCGGGTTCGTCGGCGTAGATGTGTTCTTCGTGCTGTCCGGGTTCTTCATCACCGGGCTGCTGCTGCGCGAGCGCACCACCAAACGGAAACTGTCGTTCAAGAACTTCTACATTCGCCGCGTCAAGCGGATCATCCCGTCTGCCCTGCTGGTGCTCGCCGTGACGGTGATCGGCGGGTACCTGCTGTTCCCGGCGGTCCGCGCGAAAGACACCCTGGTCGACGCCCTCTATGCGGCGGTGTTCGGCGCCAACATCCACTTTGAGGTAATCGGCGCCGACTACTTCCAGCAGAACCGGCCGCCGTCACCGATCCAGCACTACTGGTCCTTGTCGATCGGGGAGCAGTTCTACTTTGTGTGGCCGGCGCTGCTGGTGCTGATTTTCGCCCTCACCCGCAGGTGGCGAAAAACGCGGTGGGGTCGGCAGTGGAGCTTGTTCGCGGCGATGGCGCTCATCGTGGCCACCTCGTTCAGCTGGGCGATGTACCTGACAGCCAGCGATGTCAACGCCGCCTACTTCTCCACCTTCACCCGCGTCTGGGAGTTGGGGGTTGGTGCGCTGGTCGCGATCTGTGGACCGTGGCTGTTCCGCATCCCCGACCCCATCCGCCCCGTGCTGGCCAATGTCGGGTTGGCGGGCGTGGCGGCGTCGCTGTTCCTTATCGACGGGACGGTGCAGTTCCCCGCCCCGTGGGCGGCGCTGCCCGTGGTGTCCACGGCCGTCGTGATCGCCGCATTCCACGGCGGCGAGGTCCGCTACATGTCCATGTTGACCAACCCGGTCGCCCGCTGGTTCGGAGACACCAGCTACACCCTGTATCTGTGGCACTGGCCGGTCATCATCCTGCTGCTCGCGGTGATGCCCGAGGGCGTCACGTTCTACGTCGCCGCGCTCGTCTTGTCGCTCGGGCTGACCGCCGTCACGTATCACTGCTACGAAGACCCGATCCGCAAGTCGAGCTGGTTGACCGAACCTCGGCCCAACCCGGGGGCGTGGGGGGTGTGGGAGTTCATTGGGGCCGGACTCGTCGTGGCGATCGTGATGTCCCTGAACTGGATTTCCCGGCAGGAGCGGATCTCCCAGTTTCAGCAGGAGCAGGAAGCCCAGTACGCCGCTGTCACCGCTCCCCCACCCCACCTCGGCCCAGTGGTCGAGGAGTCGTCGGCCGACACGATCGCGCCGTTGACGTCACCGCTGCCAGGTAACGGTCCCTGCTTCGGCGCGCCAGCCATGCTCGACGACGCCTGCAGGCTGCGCAACCCCGATGAGCCGTTGACGCCAAGCATTGATACGTTCACCACCGACAAGTACCCGCCTGGAATCGGCTGCTGGTCGTATAAGCACCAAATGTTTGCGGCCTGCACGAAGGGCTATCGCGGTGCCGACGCCACCCGTGTCGCGCTGGTCGGCGACTCGCATGCCGCCATACTGCTGGTCGCGTTGACGCCCTATCTCGAGGTGATGAAGTGGCAGCTCACCATCTACACCGGGCAGGGCTGCGAGTGGAAAACCCCGGCCCAGGAAGTCTGCCGAGACGCGCTGACCGAAATGCAGCGCCGGATGCTGGCCGACCCCTACGACATCGTTGTCACAATGGCGTACCGTCGCAGCCCCGACAGCAACCACACCTACTACGCGGATGCGTGGAAGCCTGTCGCCGACGCGGGCAGCCGGATCGCCGTCATCGGGGACAACCCCGATGTTGGTAAGGCAACCCTGGCGTGTATGTCGCGGGTGAATTTCGATGGGCAGTCCGGCGAGTGTGACACTCCGCGGTGGCAGGCGATGGGGATTCCTGACACGCAGATCGCGGCGGCCGGCATGGTTCCCGCCGCCACGGTGATCGACTTGACGGAGTATTACTGCGGCGAGGATCAGTGCCCGGCGATCATCGGCGATGTGATCGTGTACCACGACGATAGCCACCTGACGTCGACCTATATGCGGACCCTCGCCCCGGCGATCGTGGACGGGATACGGCAAGTACTGGCCCGGCCAGCAACCAAGTGAGTCAGAGCGGCGTAGACCTGATCGCGGCGCGGACATTCCCTTTACAGAGGGCCGCCACGCCATTCGCAG
>CAXMSM010000405.1:0-2518 GCA_964195655.1 uncultured Gammaproteobacteria bacterium
CGTCGCTGCAGATATTCGCCGAGTTGACGCTGGATGTGTCCTTCACCATTGCAGTCCGGCCCGGAACCGTCGATTCGGACGTGCGCACTGTTGCCGCGTTCCCCGTCGCCGCCGCCCAGGTTGGACGGTGGCTGGCCGAGCATCTTCCGCAAGCCCAATTGGTTCCCGCCAATTCGAATGCCGCCGCCGCGAGGGACGTCGCAGCCGGTAAGGCGGACGCTGCAGTGAGCACTGTGCTGGCAACTCAACGCTACGAACTGGATTCGCTGGCCGTCGGCGTCGTCGACGAAGTCAATGCCCGCACCCGGTTCGTGCTCGTGGGCTTGCCTGCTTCGCCGCCGAAGTGCACTGGGGCCGATCGGACATCGGTGGTGCTGCGGTTGGACAATATCCCTGGCGCGCTGGTCGCGGCGATGACGGAGCTTGCCATCCGCGGCATCGATCTCACCCGTATCGAGTCCAGGCCCACACGCACCGAACTCGGTACCTATGTGTTCTTCCTCGACTTCGTCGGGCACATCGATGACGAGTCGGTGGCCGAGGCGTTGCGTGCGCTGCACCGGCGGTGCTCCGATGTGCGGTATCTCGGCTCGTGGCCGACAGGGGAGGCGGCAGGAGCCGCGCCGCCTGCGATGGACGGGGCGGAGGCCTGGCTGGAGCGACTGCGGGAGGGTCAATCGTGACCGGCCGGTTGGTTCTGCTGCGGCATGGGCAGACGCACGGCAATGTCGACCGCCGCCTGGACACTCGACCCCCGGGTGCGGAGCTGACCGATCTCGGTCGAGATCAGGCTAGGGCGTTCGCCCGCACTCTGCCGCGACCGCCCGCATTGATTGCGCATTCGATCGCCACTCGGGCGGTGCAGACCGCTGCCGAGATACGTGAAGAGATCAACACAATAATCAACACGAAAATCAAGATCTGCACGGCCGGCCTGCACGAGTTCGAAGGCATTCAGGAGGTCCAGGTCGGTGATCTGGAAGACCGTAGCGATGAGGCCGCACACGACGATTTCAACGCGATCTACCGGCGCTGGCACGACGGGGAGCTGGGGGTGTCACTGCCGGGCGGCGAGACCGCGCATCACGTGTTGGAGCGCTACTTGCCGGTGCTTGAGGAGCTTCGGGCGCGCTACCTCGACGACGACGCCGTGCATGGCGATGTGGTTGTGGTCAGCCATGGTGCCGCGATCCGGCTCGTTTCGGCGGTGCTGGCCGGTGTAGACGGACGCTTCGCCAGCGACCATCACCTGGCGAACGCTGAATCGGTGGTGCTGGCCCCGGTCACCGAAGGCCGCTGGAACTGTCTGCAGTGGGGGAGCCTCAGTCCACCGTTCGGAACGGCGCCGACGGTGACGAGCGCACGGGATACGGCGAGCTCAGCCGACCCGATGGGCTGACGGCCGCGATTCCCAAGACGAGGTCCACCCGACTGATTTGGTACCTGACTAGTGCCATGTAGGTACCTATCGTTGTGGGAGGTACGGATGCCCTCGTTGAATGTTTCGTTCACCGATGAACAGATGGAGCGACTTCGCGCCCTAGCGGCCAGTAAGGGCCAGGCGCTTAAGCCTTTCGTTCGAGATGCCGCTTTGGCTGCTGACCGTGAAGAGCGGCTGCGACAAGCGTTTGCCCATGTGGCCGAGCGTTCCGGTGAGCTATATGAGCGGCTGGCGTGACCGATTTTCTCGACCGGGACGCGGTGGTGGCCTATTGCTCACTAGCGATCGGTTTCCCGCTGATCGTCGGTGATGAGGGCCTGCTGCAAGCGGCCATCGCACGTCCACAGGCAGCGGCGCTCGGTAATGACGCATATCCCACGGTGTGGGACAAAGCCGGCGCATTGCTGCATTCGCTGGCTGCCCATCACCCGTTCGTGGACGGCAACAAGCGGTCCGCGTGGACCGCGGCGTGGGCGTTTCTCGGGCTGAACGACTACCCGTTGCCTGATGTGTACGACGTGGACTTCGCCGAACAGCTGGTGCTCGATGCCGCCACCGGGGCTATCGACTGGACGAAGATCGCGGAAGGCCTGAGCCAGATCGGCCACGGTGTCCGTTAGGCCCAGCCCAACTCGTGCAGCCGGTCGTCGTCGATTCCGAAGTGGTGCGCGATCTCGTGGATCACCGTGATGGCGACCTCGTCCACGACCTCGCCCTCGCTGGCACAGACATCCAGAAGAGCTTCGCGATAGATCGTGATCGTGTCCGGCAGCGAGCCGCCGTACCACGAATCACGTTCGGTCAATGCGGTGCCTTCATAGACGCCGAGCAGTTCGGGCTCCTCAGCGTCACGGGCCCCCACCAGGATCACCACGTTGTCGATCGCCGAGGCCAGGTCAGGCGGAATGAGGTCGAGCGCGTCACCGACCAACTCGTCGAACCGTTGCGGGGTCATCCGCACGGCCACGGGCTAGATTCCCGGCGGCGGCGGCGGCGGCGGCGGCGGCGGAGGAGGGGGAGCGGGCGGCGGCGGTGGCAGTAGACCGGGTGGCAGCGGAGGCGGCGGCAGACCGGGTG
>CAXMSM010000406.1:0-2956 GCA_964195655.1 uncultured Gammaproteobacteria bacterium
GCCAAGCTGATCGTCACCGGAGCCCCCCGCAATGAGGCGCTGGACCGGTCGCGCCGGGCTCTTGCGGAGTTTACCATCGAGGGCCTGGCCACGGTCATCCCATTCCACCGCGCCGTGGTCTCAGATCCCGCCTTCATCGGCAACGACGAGGGCTTCGACGTACACACCCGCTGGATCGAAACGGAGTGGGACAACAAGGTCGAGCCATTCACCGGTGGCGACCCAGTCGATGAGGAAGACACCATCCCGCGTCAGACCGTCGTGGTCGAGGTCGGCGGCCGTCGCCTCGAGGTGTCACTGCCCGGCGATCTCGCGATCGGCAACGGCGGGGCAAGCGCCAGCGGTGTCATCCGAAAGAAGCCCAAGCCGCGCAAGCGTGGTGGCGGCGGCAACTCCGCAGCCTCCGGCGACTCGGTGACCGCCCCGATGCAGGGCACGGTCGTCAAGGTCGCCGTCGAGGAGGGTCAGACCGTTGCCGAGGGCGATCTGGTAGTGGTCCTGGAGGCCATGAAGATGGAGAACCCGGTCACCGCCCACAAAGACGGTGTCGTCACCGGCCTAGCCGCCGAGGCCGGCGCGGCGATCACCCAGGGCACCGTGCTCTGCGAGATCAAGAGCGAATAGGCCAGCCCGCTAGATCCGGCCGACCCGCCGCAAACCGTCCACAGTGTCGGCCAGTGTTTCGGCCGGATCGCGCTGCGTGACACCCAGATCGCGTTGACTGGGGGTGTCGTCGGACGGCGGCATCTGGGTGTAGTACTGCATCGCCGCCGAGTTGATCGGCGTCTCGAACGGTAGGTAGGAGCCGATGGTGTCGAAGAGTGCGCCGATGCCACGCAACGCGGTATCGGGGACCGGGAAGACCGTAAGCGAGCGGCCGGCGGCAGCGCCGATCAGCGATGCCAGTTGATCGACTGGGATCCGCTGCCCGCCAGCCATATAGCGGCGCGGCCCCTTACCCGGCTCCAGTAGCGCGACATGCAGGTCCGCGAGGTCGCGGACGTCGATCACGGTCCAGGCGGCGCTGCGTCCCGGCACACCGTGCATCTCAAGCGCGGCCTCGACGCCTTCGGCCGCCTCACCGAACTGTTCACCGGCAGGCGGCCCGAGCACCATGCCGGGGTACGTGATGTCGACAGGCGCGCCGCCGTCCTGCAGGCCGCGGGCGTAGGCCTCGACGACGGCCTTGGACCGACAGTAGCCGTCGTTGCCCCCGACCACCGGAAGGTTGGCATGCAGCACCTCAAGTTCGGGGCGGAAAAGCGCGGTGAAGCTCGACACGTGAACGATCGGATCCAGGCCCCGAGCAGCGGCTGCCCCCAACACGTTGCGGGCACCCTCAAGGTTGGTCTGTAGCATTTCGTCGGCTCGGCTGGGATCGGTGGAAACCATTGCAGCGCAGTGGATGACCGCATCGCAGCCGTTTAGGGCATCGCCGGCGGAATCGGAATCGGCAATGTCGCCAAGGATATGGTCACCGGTATCGACCCCGATACTGCCTGCACTGGCGGTCAACCGTTCCACACTGCGAACGAGGAACCGAACGTCGTGCCCCTTGTCCTGGACGGCCTTGGCGGTCCATGCGCCGACGAAGCCGGTGCCCCCGGTGATCAGTACTTTCATTGGTCCCCTCGTTACCCGACCGACCCTCGGCCGTCTGCGGTCTTGCTACCGTACCGGGGACCGAGCACGGTACCGTCGAATCAAGGCGATTTTCGTTCGCTATCTGGTCGCCGAATCGATTGCCTGGTTGGACCGACTGCCAGGCCGCGATCGTCAGCAAGACGTAAAACCCCAAATAAACTTGTGTGTCAATATCTAACCCACACAAGCGTCTCATCGACTATAGTTTGCTCCAGACTGATGCATAGGTTAGCTGAGGGGTGGAGCGGCCCCGCATTCGAAGGCCACGGCCGACGGGAGCGGGGCCGGTCCCTTTCTCCGAGATTTCTTCTCTGCCGCCGGATGGCAAGCTGATCAGGTGGAACCCGTCGAGATCAACGCCGGCACCTGGTATCTGCGCGCACTGCGCGCCGACGACCGCGTCGACGACTGTCCCGCTCTGGCCGGCCTCGGCGAACACCGCGTCAACTACGTTGAACAGGCTGCCGCACAGTGGGATTCAGAGACGCTTTACTCTTGGGCGGTATGCGAGCCGACGACCGGTGAGTTAATCGCCGAGGTGACGCTGAACCCGTCGACCAGAGCAATTGGCACTCGCGCGCGCCCCGGCCACGAGCAGGCGGCCCGGACCGGGGCTGAGGCGGTGCAGCGCTTCGCTGATGCCATGTTCGGCCGGTAACTCGACGGCTCTGGTGAGCAGCGGTGTCACCCCCGAGGCCTACCATGCGTCCGTGACCAGGCTTCGGTGGAAGTTATACGCGGTGTTCGGCGTCGCCGTCGGCCTCACCGCCTATTTGATCGGCGCGGGCCTGGCGGTAAGCGTGCTACTTGCTGTGCTGGCCCCAGTCATCGCATCTACAGCTCCACGCTTCTTCCTGGCCACCGTGGTTGGCGCCGCCACATCGGGCACCGATGGACGGGCAGCCGGAGACGAAATGTCGGGCACCGAGTTCGAGGACTACATCGCAGGGATCGCGCGCACCTGTGGCGTGCCGGTGATCATGACTTCGATCACTGGCGACTGGGGCGTCGACCTGATCGTCGGCCAGCGCCCCAACCGGTTGGCGGTCCAATGCAAGAGACGCTCACGCCCGGTCGGAGCCAGTGCAGTACAGGAAGTGGTCGCCGGGGCGCCCATGCAGGACTGCACCACGACGATGGTCGTCACCAACAACGAATTCACCCCCGCTGCACGCAAACTTGCCGAACTGCACGGGTGCGAGCTCGTAGGGGGCTCGGATCTGCCAAGGTTGCGCTCAACGATCCGCCGACTCACCCAGTGAACACGGGGTCCACGATCCCTACCAACTCTACGAGAAGGTCGCCTGCTCAT
>CAXMSM010000407.1:0-9024 GCA_964195655.1 uncultured Gammaproteobacteria bacterium
ATGTCTGCCTACGCGAATCCCTCGCAGGTGGCTACCGGCGGCCCCTGGGACTCGGACTACTACGGCGACATTCCGTTTCGTGCGGGGGTCTATTGGCCCGCCGATGTTGATCCGTCATGGGGCCAACCGGCTTCGAGCAACCAGAAGCTGAGGCCCACGCAGGCACCGCTGCCGACGACGTAGCTATTCGGGCTGCAGGACCGGCGGCGGATTCTAAACCGTGAAGCCCAGAGCTCTGAGCTGTTCGCGGCCGTCGTCGGTGATCTTGTCCGGACCCCACGGCGGAATCCACACCCAGTTGATCTTGATGTCGTCGACCAGGCCGGTACCCACCAGTGCGCTACGCGACTGATCCTCGATGACATCGGTCAGCGGACACGCAGCCGACGTCAGCGTCATATCGATCAATGCCACGTTCCCGGTCTCGTTCTGCTCGATGTTCAGCCCATAAACCAAGCCCAGGTCGACCACGTTGATGCCCAACTCAGGGTCAACGACATCACGCATGGCCTCCTCAAGATCGGCAATCATCTCGTCATCTTGCGCGCTGGTCTCGGTCATAGTCTGTCTCCTCTAGATCTACGTCGGATTCCTCGCTGGCTTGCACCAGCGCATCTTTGAAAGCCATCCAGCCCAACAACGCGCATTTGACCCGCGCCGGGTACTTCGAGACCCCGGCGAACGCAACACCGTCGCCGAGGAGGTCTTCATCGCCCTCGATCCTGCCGCGCGATGACACCATCTCCGAAAACGCAGCGACCGTCTTGAGGGCGTCACCCACGCTCTGTCCGATCACCTGGTCGGTCAGCACCGACGTCGATGCCTGGCTGATCGAGCAGCCCTGACCATCGTAGGAGATATCCATCACGGTCTCCCGGTCCTCGGACAACGCCACCCGCAGCGTGACCTCGTCCCCGCACGTGGGATTGACGTGACTAACCTGGGCGCCGAAAGGCTCCCGGAGACCGCGGTGATGCGGATGTTTGTAATGGTCCAGGATCACTTCCTGGTATATCTGCTCAAGCCGCATCGAAGAATTTCACCGCCCGGCGCACGCCCGCGACCAACCGATCGACCTCCTCGGCGGTGTTGTAAACAGCGAAAGAGGCCCGCGCGGTCGCCGCGATACCGAACCTGCGGTGCAGCGGCCACGCGCAATGGTGTCCGACGCGCACCGCTACCCCATCATCGTCGAGAACCTGCCCCACGTCGTGCGCGTGCACACCGTCCACCACGAACGACACCGGCGAACCGCGATGCTCCGTGGATTGGGGACCGATGATCCGGACGCCGTCGATACTCAACAGTCCGGCCAATGCGGCAGCCACCAACTCGGCTTCGTGCTGCTCGACCGCGGCCATCCCGATGTCCTGCAGGTAACGGGCGGCCGCGCCGAGGCCGACGACCTGTGACGTCATCGGGGTGCCCGCCTCGAAACGCTGCGGGGCCGGCGCGTAGGTGGTGGCCTCCATGGTCACGGTCTCGATCATCGACCCGCCGGTCAGGAATGGCGGTAGTGCGTTGAGCAGATCACCGCGGCCATACAGCACGCCGATGCCGGTGGGGCCCAACATCTTGTGGCCGGAGAACGCGGCGAAATCGACATCCAGGTCGTGGAAGTCCACGGGTTGATGGGGCACCGACTGGCATGCATCGAGCAGTGTCAGCGCGCCGACTGCCCTAGCTCGCGCCACCAGCTCGGCCACCGGGGCCACCGCGCCGGTTACGTTCGAATGATGGCTGAATGCAACCAGTTTCACTCGTTCGTCGAGCTCAAGTGAGTCCAGGTCGATGCGCCCAGCTTCAGGCCCCTCGGTGATGACGCCGTACCAGCGCAGCTCGGCACCCGTCCGTCTGCAGAGCTCCTGCCACGGAATCAGATTCGCGTGGTGCTCCAGCTCGGTCGTGACGATCACGTCACCGGGACGGATCGCGCGGTCGAACCGATCGTCGCCGATGGCGTACGACACGAGATTGATCGCCTCGGTGGCGTTCTTGGTGAACACCAGCTCATCAGGGTCGGCGCCGACGAACGCCCCGATATCAGCGCGGCCCTGTTCGTAGGCGTCGGTGGACTCCTCCATCAGCTGATGAGCCCCTCGGTGCACAGCCCCGTTCGAATGAACCAGAAAGTCGCGTTCCGCGTCGAGCACCGACACCGGGCGCTGCGAAGTCGCACCGGAATCCAGGTATGCGAGTTGACATCCGCCGCGCATCACCCGGCTCAGGATGGGAAAATCCGCTCGGATTCGGGCGATACCCTCCAGATCCAGCGGGCGACCGACGGTCGTCGTCATCTTAGGTTCCCTCCCCTAAGGGGCCGGTGCAGCCTGGGTGAAGCGCTCATAGCCGTTCTCTTCAAGCTCGTCGGCCAACTCCGGGCCACCGGACTGGATGATGCGGCCACCGAAGAACACGTGGACGAACTGGGGCTGGATGTAGCGCAGGATGCGGGTGTAGTGGGTGATCAATAGGATGCCGCCGTGCTGGGTCTCGGCATAACGGTTAACGCCCTCGCTGACGACTCGCAGCGCGTCGACGTCGAGCCCGGAGTCAGTTTCATCGAGGATCGCGATCTTCGGCTTGAGCAGCCCCAACTGCAGGATCTCGTGGCGCTTCTGCTCACCGCCCGAGAAGCCTTCGTTGACACTGCGCTCGGAGAAGGTCGGGTCGATGTCGAGGTCGCTCATCGCGCCCTTGACCTCTTTGACCCAGTGCCGAAGCTTGGGAGCCTCGCCCCGAACCGCGGTGACCGCGGTGCGCAGGAAGTTCGACATCGACACGCCCGGCACCTCGATGGGGTACTGCATCGCCAAAAAGAGTCCCGCCCGGGCTCTTTCATCGATGGTCATTTCCAGGACATCGGCGCCATCGAGCGTGATCGACCCTGAGGTGACGGTGTACTTCGGATGGCCCGCGATGGCATACGACAGGGTCGACTTCCCGGATCCGTTGGGACCCATCACCGCATGGGTCTCCCCCGACTTAACGGTGAGGTTGACGCCCTTGAGGATCGGGATGTCAACGTCATCAGCCGATGTGACGGAGACGTGGAGGTCCCTTATTTCCAGTGTGGTCATGTCTACGAACTTCTCGATTCAGTGATTTGGTTCTTTTGCAATTCTTGCTCGATGGCCTCGGTGAGGCGCTCACGTACAGCGGGAACGGCGATCTTGGCGATTATCTCGTTGAAGAAACCGCGCACCACCAGGCGACGGGCCTGCGCTTCCGGGATCCCCCGGGTACGCAGGTAGAACAACTGCTCGTCGTCGAAACGCCCGGTGGCGCTGGCGTGTCCGGCACCGATGATCTCGCCTGTCTCGATCTCCAGATTGGGCACCGAGTCTGCGCGGGCGCCGTCGGTAAGCACCAGGTTGCGGTTCACCTCGAAGGTATCGGTGCCGTTGGCCTCCGCGCGGATCAGGACGTCGCCGATCCAAACGGTGTGCGCGTCGGGCAGCTTGGAGTCCGGATCCCCCTGCAGCGCACCCTTGTACAGCACATCTGACTTGCAGTTCGGCTGTGCATGATCGACCAACAGGCGCGACTCGAAGAACTGGCCGTCGTCGGCGAAATACGTGCCCAGTAGCTTGGCGTTCCCGCCGGGACCGGTGAAACGCACCGTCGTCGACGTGCGGACGACGTCGCCGCCCAGCGTGACGTTGACGTGCCCGAGCACCGCGTCCTTGCCCAGTCGGGCGTGGTGCGCGCTGACGTGCACCATGTCGTCGGCCCAGTCGGCAATCCAGATCACGCCGAGACCGGCCGAGTCGCCAACGATGATCTCAACGTTGTCGGCATAGGTCCCGCTGCCGCGAAGATCGACAACGACGATCGCCCGGGCCAGTTCTTCAACCCGGATCTGCAGATGCCCGTAGGCCACCGCACCGGCGCCGGGCCCGGCGATCGCGATCTCGATCGGCTCGTCAACCTCAGTCTCGCGCGCCACAGTGACCACGGTCGCAGAGTTGAACGATGAGAACGCCTGGGCGGCAACCCGGTCGGTGGGGGTGCCCCCCTGGCCGAGTCGCTCGTCGCCGCGGCGCACCTTTTCCACTGTCACGCCGGGGCGCTCCACGACCTCGATGGTTGCGCTGCCGCTCGCGGGCGCAGAGCCATCGTGCAGTCCGCGCAGCCGCTTCAGCGGGGTGAATCGCCACAGCTCGTCACGCCCGCCCGGCACTTCGAAGGCATCGACGTCGAAGGAGGCGAACAGTTCGCCCTTGTTGGCGCCAGCTAGAGCCGAGCCCGGTTTGGCCGTACCTTCGACCGTTGCCGTCAAATCCTGGGCCACTATATTTCCCGTCGCTTCGCTCGCCCCGGTCAGCCGACCGCTCCTTCCATCTGCAGCTCGATCAGCCGGTTGAGCTCCAGCGCATACTCCATCGGAAGTTCCTTGGCGATGGGCTCGACAAAGCCGCGCACGACCATCGCCATGGCCTCGTCTTCGGTCAGTCCGCGGCTCATCAGATAGAACAGCTGGTCCGCGCTGACCTTCGACACGGTGGCCTCGTGACCCATGGTGACGTCGTCCTCGCGGATGTCGACGTACGGGTAGGTGTCACTGCGGCTGATCGTATCGACCAGCAGCGCATCGCATTTCACGCTTGACCGCGAGCCGCTCGCGCCCTTGTTGATCTGAACCAGTCCGCGGTAGGACGCCCGTCCGCCGCCGCGGGCAACTGACTTGGACACGATGTTCGACGATGTGTTCGGCGCGAGGTGCAGCATCTTGGCGCCGGTGTCCTGGTGCTGTCCCTCGCCGGCGAATGCCACCGAAAGCACCTCACCCTTGGCGTGCTCCCCTGTCATCCACACGGCCGGGTACTTCATGGTGACCTTCGAACCGATGTTGCCGTCGACCCACTCCATCGTGGCGCCGGCTTCGGCTCGAGCCCGCTTGGTGACCAGGTTGTACACGTTGTTCGACCAGTTCTGGATGGTGGTGTAGCGGCAGCGGCCACCGGGCTTGACGATGATTTCGACGACGGCCGAGTGCAGCGAGTCCGACTTGTAGATCGGCGCCGTACAGCCCTCGACGTAGTGCACGTAGGCGTCTTCGTCCACGATGATCAATGTCCGCTCGAACTGGCCCATGTTCTCGGTGTTGATCCGGAAGTAGGCCTGCAGCGGGATATCGACATGTACGCCCTTGGGGACGTAAATGAACGATCCACCTGACCACACGGCGGTGTTCAGCGCGGAGAACTTGTTGTCACCGGCCGGGATCACCGTGCCGAAGTACTGCTTGAATGTCTCGGGGTGTTCCTTCAATGCGGTGTCGGTGTCCAGGAAGATAACGCCTTGGGCCTCAAGGTCTTCACGGATCGAGTGGTAAACCACCTCGGACTCATATTGGGCCGCAACGCCGGAGACCAGGCGCTGCTTCTCCGCCTCCGGGATGCCCAGCCTGTCGTAGGTGTTCTTGATGTCGGCGGGCAGGTCGTCCCACGTCGCGGCCTGCTTCTCACTCGAGCGCACGAAATATTTGATGTTGTCGAAGTGGATGCCTTCGAGGTCGGAGCCCCAGCTAGGCATCGGCTTCTTTCCGAATGTCTTCAGCGCCTTCAGGCGGATGTCCAGCATCCACTGGGGCTCGCTCTTCTTCGACGAGATGTCGCGCACTACCGCTTCGGAGAGTCCACGCTGCGCGCTTGCGCCCGCGACGTCGGAGTCAGACCAGCCGTAGCCGTAGTTGCCCAGCGACGCGATGGCCTCTTCCTGGGTCAACGACTCAGGTTGGGTCAACGGCTCAGCCGGCTTTAATTCCGGGGTGAGTGTCATTGCGACACACTCCTTTTATTCTCGTTGTAACTGAGCGGGACATGGGTGGTGCAGGCGCAATCGCCGTTGACAATGGTCGCGAGCCGTTGGACGTGGGTACCAAGAACTTCGGCCATGGCCTGCTGCTCTGCCTCGCAGAGTTCAGGGAATTCTTCGGCCACATGCGACACAGGGCAATGGTGCTGACAAATCTGCACACCCTGGACCGGACCCTTCACCCGCGTAGTGGTGGTCGCGTACCCGGCGATGCTCAGCGCATCGGCGATCCGGCCGGCGGCCGCCTCGACGTCGTCAGGGGCCGCACCGGCGGCGGGTTCGACGCTGTCGAGGATGGTGTCGATTCGCGTGCGGGCGAATCTCATGATGGCCTCGTCACCGCCCAGCTCGCGTAGTTGGCGCATCGCGGCCGACGCCAGGTCGTCGTAGGTGTGCTCCAGCTTCGCGCGACCCGCGGCAGTGAGCTGAAAGCGCTTGGCGGGTCTGCCTCGCCCCTCATGCTGCCACGCCGCCGCGGCATTGGCCTGGGCGTCGCCAGCATCGATGAGGGCGTCGAGGTGCCGGCGCACGCCGGCGGCGGACAGCCCCAGATGCTCCCCGATGCGACTCGCAGTGGTCGGTCCTGATTCCAGGAGCAGCCGGATGATCGCACCCCTGGTATCACCATGAGCGTCACCGTCGGCGGCTGGCGAGGGCACCGACTGCAGCGCAGCCGAGAGCGCGACCTGCGGACGGATTTTCACAACACCAGTGTGACGCAATTACCGAACCGGGTCCAGCAAGGGCACCCTTATCAGGCGTCGAACGCTACGCTGCCTTCGTGGCAGCCCGCCTACGCTCCCTCAGCACGTCGATCGCCGGCTGGCACGGCGACGAATGGTCAGTCGCCAGTCCACTCAACGATGCCGAACTTATCGCGATGCACCGGACCCGACTGTTCGGGGCAACCGGCACGGTACTGATGGCCATCGGGGCCCTCGGTGCCGGCGCGCGTCCAGTGATCCAGGACCCGACGTTCGGTGTGCGGCTATTCAACCTTCCCTCGCGTATCCAGACGGTCTCGCTGACGATGACCACCACCGGTGCTGTGATGATGACCCTGGCCTGGCTGATGCTGGGCCGGTTTGCGCTCGGCGAGCGGAAGATGACGCGTAGTCAACTCGACCGCACCCTGCTGCTCTGGGCGATACCGCTGTTGATCGCGCCGCCGATGTACAGCAAGGATGTCTACTCCTACCTCGCGCAGAGCGAGATCTCCCTCCAGGGCAACGACCCCTACCTGGTAGGTCCGGCCCCTGGCCTCGGTCTCGGCCACGCCTTCACACTGTCGGTACCCAGCCTCTGGCGGGATACACCGGCGCCGTACGGGCCCCTGTTCTTGTGGATCGGTCGCGGAATTTCGGCTCTGACCGGTGAGAACATCGTCGAAGCGGTGCTGTTCCACCGCTTGGTCGTGTTGCTCGGCGTCGGAATGATCGTGTGGGCCACGCCGCGACTGGCCCGTCGATGCGGGGTAGCCGAGGTGAGCGCGCTGTGGCTTGGTGCAGCCAACCCGCTGCTATTCATGCATCTGGTCGCCGGAATCCACAACGAAGCGCTGATGTTGGGGTTGATGCTGGCCGGTACCGAGTTCGCACTGCGCGGCATCAACGGCATCAGGAACATCAGCGGCATCAGCGCCGGGGCCCCGCTTGTTCCACGGCTCGTTATTCCACGGCTCGTTCCCAGGCCGCCGGCATGGCCGCGGAATCGCGAGCAGTGGGCCCGCTGGTACCCGATGGCGATGCTGGTGGTCGGCACCGTGCTCATCACGATGTCATCGCAGGTGAAGCTACCGTCGCTGCTCGCGCTGGGCTTCGTGGCGATGGCGTTGGGATATCGATTGGGCGGCACGATCAAGGCGTTCTTCATCGCGAGCGGATCGCTGGCCGCGTTGTCGCTGTTGGTGATGGCGGTGATCGGCTGGGCCAGCGGGCTTGGGTTCGGCTGGCTGTTCACCCTCGGCACCGCCAACGTGGTCCGTAGCTGGATGTCACCACCGACGCTGCTGGCCCTGGGCACCGGCCAGGTCGGCATCCTGCTCGGCCTAGGTGACCACACCACCGCGGTGCTCGCGCTGACCCGTGCGATCGGCGTCGCCTTGATCGCAGTCATCGTCACCTGGCTGCTGTTAGCGGTGCTCCGTGGTCGGCTACACCCGGTCGGCGGGCTCGGAGTCGCACTCGGGGCGACCGTCCTGCTATTTCCCGTCGTGCAACCGTGGTACCTGCTGTGGGCGATCATCCCGCTCGCCGCGTGGGCCACCCGACCAGGCTTCCGGGCGATGGCGATTGCCAGCACCTTGGTAGTCGGCATCTTCGGCCCCACGGCGAACGGTGACAGGTTCGCTTTGTTCCAGATCGTGATGGCGACGCTGGCGAGCGCCGTGATCGTGCTGATCTTGATCGCGTTCACCTACCGACGGCTGCCTTGGCGCCCGATTCCGCAGGACCCTACCGACCACGACCAGGAGACGGTCGAGGCGCCCGACCCGGATCCGTCGCCGCCACCAGATCCACCCACCGCTAGGCCCGACGCCTACGCTGAGTCTCCGTGACCTCTGGTGTTGTCGGCTCCTCACGCGGGCGCCCATCGATGACCCCGATATTGCTGCGCGGGGTCAGCAAGCGGTATGGAGCGACAACCGCGGTGTCGGAGCTCGACTTCTACGTCGAGACCGCCGAGGTATTCGCGCTGCTGGGGCCGAACGGGGCCGGGAAAACGACCACGGTGGAGATGTGCGAGGGCTTCACCAGGCCCAACTCCGGCCAGATTGAGGTCCTCGGTCTGGATCCCTTCGCCGACAACGCCGAAATGCGGTCACGCATTGGCGTGATGCTGCAGGGCGGCGGGGCGTATCCGGCAGCGCGCGCGGGCGAGATGCTCAACCTTGTGGCGTCCTACGCCTCCGACCCCATCGACCCGCAATGGCTGCTGGACACACTCGGGCTGACGGAATCCGCCCGCACCACGTATCGGCGGCTGTCCGGTGGACAGCAACAGCGACTATCACTGGCCTGCGCGGTCGTCGGCCGGCCCGAGTTGGTGTTCCTCGACGAACCCACAGCGGGCATGGACGCTCACGCACGAATCGTGGTGTGGGAGTTGATCGACGCGCTCCGCCGGGATGGCGTGACGGTGGTTCTGACGACTCACCAGCTGGCCGAGGCCGAGGAGCTCGCCGACCGGATCCTGATCATCGAT
>CAXMSM010000408.1:0-3470 GCA_964195655.1 uncultured Gammaproteobacteria bacterium
CGGTGGTGTAGAAGTTCGCCGTGTTGATGCTGAAACCCCTGGCGCGGTCGACACCGACCGCATTGAGACCGGCGGCCAGTTCCTCGACACTCAACCAGCGCGAGTGCCCACCATCGATGTACACGGCCGCCGCCGGATCGCGGGTCAACGCGTCGACGGCGTAGCTCAACAATTCGAAGCGTTCCTGGCGCTGGTCGGCGGACAGACAGTCAGCCATAGCGATCGCGTCGGGTTCGAGGATGATCGCCGCCGGAAAGGCGCCCAGGCCTGCCGCAATGCCGTCGATCCACCCCCGGTACGCCGCGGCTGAGCCGAATCCACCCGCCGCGTAGCTGTAGCAATCGCGATGAGGAATTGCATACAGTGTGAAAACTGGCGTGGCACCTATCTCCTGCGCCGCCCCGGCAATCCTCGACACCGTGCCGGCGACCGTAGAGGCAGGGAAGGCTTGGTCAAGCCAGTAGGCCTGCGGCGTGTTGGCGATGGTGGTCAGCTCAGGACTCGGCGGGTTGGCGCCATTGGCGGCGGCCATGGCATTCGAAATCGGATCGACGTAGAACGGCCTTCCGGCCAGCGGGTTGGCCTCGCTGACCAGACGCACGGTCGGGGCGGGACTGACCTGCACCGAACCGACGGAAAAACCGATGGCAGCGACGGACGCGACTGCCAGGAACGGGGAGAACCACCGCACGAATGCATTAGCTGCTGAGGACATCACAGCAAGAAAATAGTGCGAAAGCATCGCGTAGCGCCAATCGCAGGCTATGAATCAACGGTGAGCAACCACCAAGTGAACCTGACCAAGCAGGAAAATTCCTTGATCGAGGAGTCCCAGCCCCACGCCCTGGCACGTATGGACGAGGAGAAACTGAAGGATCTGCAGAGCCAGCTCAGAAGAGCGCGCGACAAACACTTCAGCCTGTTGCGGCGCCAAGGTGCGGCTCGAGTGGAGGCCGAGGGTTCCCGCGGAGCCGCCCAACCTGCCAACGAACGAAGCAACGAAAAGGTGGAGATCTTCGACGAGGCCTTGGCTCGGGTGAGCGAGCGCCTGGACGACGCCGAGTAGCAGCGCGGCCTAGCTTCCGCCTAACGACCTATAGCGGCGGCGAGACCTTCGGGGTCAGCGACGCTGACCCAAAGCGCGGAGTGATCCTTGAACCCGATGACCTTTGGGATCTTTTGTTTGAAGGCGATGCACAGACCGCGTTCATGGTTGGTTCCGAAAGTGATGCCGTCGTCGGTGAAACTCAGCCGCAGTCCCACTGCGGTATACCAGCGGTGGGGCCCGGTGACCACGGTGTGATCGATGTTGTCGAGCGGGGTCTCGATGCTGAAGCGGCCGAAAGTGGCACGCAGCAATCCGTCGTCAGTGAGGTCGACGCCGTCGCGGTCGTTGACACCCAGTGCGGCGAACAATGGCGCCCACCGGCGGTCGAGTCGGTAAGGAAAGGCTGCTGGCGGACGCATGTGGGCAGACTGCCAGATCAGTTGGCGGCCGACGAGGGTGGGGCGGTCAACCGCACTGAAATCGACCACCTCACTGCTATCGGCAAGCTCACTGCTATCGGCAAGTTGGTCCGCATCAGCAAGCGAATCGCTGAATAGGCGCCCGTCCGTTCACTAGCCTCGAAGCAATGAAAGCCATGGCGCAACGATCGTGGGATCCGGCGGAGACGCTGGAGCTCCTGGAGCTACCCACGCCCGAACCGAAGAAAGGCGAGGTCCGGGTGAAGGTCCAGGCGATCGGAGTCAACCCGGTCGACTGGAAAATGCGAACCTCCGGGCCCCTGCGGCTGGCCGCCCGCCTGGTAGGGCCAAAACCCCCGGTGGTGGTAGGCGTGGACTTCGCCGGGGTAGTCGAAGCAGTCGGCCCTGGGGTGACACGTGCCGCGCCAGGTGAACGGGTCGTGGGCGGCACCAACTTCGCGCGTGGCCAGCGCGGTTCCTACGCCGATACCGTCCTGGTGCGCGAGGACCAGCTCTGCCGTGTCCCAGACACCGTGGACATCGCTGTGGCAGCCGCCTTGCCCGTGAGCGGGGTCACCGCCCAGATAGCGGTGGTGGACCTGGGTCGCATCCGCCAGGTGCAGCCCGCGGACCGCCGGGTCTTGGTGCTGGGCGCCTCCGGCTGCGTGGGCCAGCTGGCGGTGCAGATCGCCAAGTCGGAGGGCGCCTTCGTGGCCGGCGTTTGCTCCACGAAGAACACGGACATGGTCGCGGACCTGGGGGCCGACGTGGTCCTCGATTACAACCAGGGCGATGCACTTGGGCAAGCCAAGCCGCATGCCCCGTTTCACGTCATCGTCGACTGCGTGGGCAGCTACGCCGGTGGCGGCTGTCGAGGACTCCTGTCCTCCCGCGGGCGCCACATCATGGTGGCCGGCGATGAGCCCAGCGCCGTCGTGCAGATGCTTGTGCCCCCATTCAAATCCAGGGGCATCCTGGGCAGGCCCACCGGCGCGCGGCTGGAACCGCTGGTAGCCGCCGTGGCAGCCGGCAAGTTGCGAGTGGCTATCGCTCAGAAGCTGCCGCTCACGAGCGCCGAGGAAGCCCACCGGCTCAGCCGGACCAGCCGCCTGACAGGCAAACTGATCCTCGAAACGTAAGCAGAACAACGGGTTTCCTGAGCTAGCTGCGTAACGACTGAGCTGCGTAACGGCTGAGTTGCGCAACGGCTGAGTTGCGCAACGACTGAGCTGCGCAACGGCTGAGTTGCGTAACGCCACGGAGATTTCAAGCCCCGATTTCCGCCACTGCGTTACGCACAATCCGATGTCGGCGACTCGGAGGTGCCGAGGGGTTATTTCAAGGAAGGTGACGTACGCGCTCTGGCTTGATCTGACGCCGGTGACCTAGAACCTCAGGTTTCGTAGCAGGTCGTACGCACCAGCAATCCACAGCAGCATTGGGATCATCGCGGCGATCGCAGCGCCGTCCAACAGTTCCAGCATCCGCTTGGTGACCGGCGATACCCGCCGTACGCCGTCAGTTGCACCGATAAAGATCACCACGACCAGCACGAGGGCGATGTACAGAGCCAGCACCAGCCAGGCCCGCTCCGGATACCACTGGCAAAGCCGCACCATCACGCCGGTCGGAATCGCCACAGCCGCTGCCAATAACGCCCAAGCGCACCAGCGCTCGGCGTAGAGACGTGACCGGAATCCGCACACGACGGCCACCAGGGCAGCCACGATCAGGCTGTGAACGAAGAAGTGCCCGAGGACGACTACCGCTATCGACCCGGCCGACAGAATCAACGCACCGGCGGTGAGAAAGCCGATCAGTAGCCGTTTGGCCAGTCGGCTTCGCTCAGTCAAGCGGGCGGCCGAGCCCGGCGCCGATGCAATGATCGCCTGCCACGTCTCCGATTCCTCCGAGGTATCCGACGTCGAAACGGGATCCAACAGTTCGTCGTTAGAAACGGTCTCGCCCGGCGCTGGGATCGGCGGCAGCGCGATCCTGGCCAC
>CAXMSM010000409.1:0-3399 GCA_964195655.1 uncultured Gammaproteobacteria bacterium
CTCCGGAGTGAGATCGGGGTGGATGCCGGCCAACTCAGCGTCCTCAAGCTCCTCCAGGCCGACGCCACGGTCCTCAGCTGCCCGCACTGCGGCTCCAGCCGCCTCGTGAGCCACCCGGAATGACACTCCGCGCCGTACCAGCCATTCGGCGACGTCGGTCGCCAAGGTGTACCCGAGCGGCGCGAGCTCGGCCATCCGGTCCTCGTCGAAGCGCAACGTTGCGACCAAGCCCGCCATCGCAGGCAGCAGCAGCTCCAACTGAGTCACCGAGTCGAACACCGGCTCCTTGTCTTCCTGTAGGTCGCGGTTGTACGCCAGTGGCTGCGCCTTGAGCGTGGCCAGCAGGCCGGTCAGATTACCGATCAACCGGCCCGACTTGCCCCGGGCCAACTCGGCGATGTCGGGGTTCTTCTTCTGCGGCATGATCGAGCTGCCCGTCGACCACGAGTCATGCAGCGTTACGTAGCCGAATTCCGTTGTGCTCCAGAGGATGATGTCCTCGGCCAGCCGGGAGAGATCAACCCCGATCATGGTCAGCACAAAGGCCGCCTCGGCGGCGAAGTCCCGCGAAGCGGTGGCATCGATGGAGTTGTCCGCGGCAGTGTCGAATCCCAACTCCGCCGCAATTGCGTCGGGATCCAGACCGAGCGAAGATCCCGCCAACGCACCCGAACCGTAGGGCGACACCGCGGCGCGCTTATCGAAGTCGATGAGCCGGTCAACATCGCGCAGCAGCGGGTGCGCATGCGCCAGCAGGTGGTGCGCCAGCAGAATCGGTTGCGCGGATTGCAGATGGGTTTTGCCGGGCAGGATCGCCGCAGGATGTGCGGCCGCCTGGGTGGATAGCGCCGACACCACTTCCAATACGCCCTCAGCGACTCGGCGGATCGCATCGCGCAGCCAGAGTCGAAACAGCGTGGCCACCTGGTCATTTCGCGACCGTCCAGCGCGAAGCCTGCCGCCGAGGTCAGCACCAGCGCGGTCGATCAGCCCGCGCTCCAGAGCTCCATGCACGTCCTCGTCGCTGACCAACGGACCGAAGCTGCCATTAGCGACATCAGCGCCAAGACTGTCCAGGCCGGCCAGCAGACCATCGCGCTGCTCCTCGGTGAGCAGTCCCGCCTGGAACAGCACGCGGGCATGAGCTTTCGAGGCCACGACGTCGTACGGTGCAAGTACCCAATCGAAGTGTGTCGACTTACTGAGTGCAATCAGCGCATCCGACGGGCCATCGGCGAATCGCCCACCCCACAGTGAGCCTTCGTTGGTGCTCATTGGGCCAGGTCGCGGCGTGCCGATAGGCTCGATGACAGACCGTGCACATGCACGAAGCCCTTAGCCGCGGATTGGTCGAAGGTGTCCCCCTCGTCGTAGGTGGCGAGGTTGAAGTCGTACAGCGATTTCGCGCTGCGGCGCCCATTCACTGCGATGTGCCCGCCATGTAACACCAACCGAATCTCACCGGTGACGTGCTCCTGCGTTGTAGCGACGAACGACTCAAGCGCCGTCTTCAGCGGTGAGTACCAGAGGCCGTCGTAGACCAACTCGCCCCACTTCTGATCGGTGCCACGCTTGAACCTACCCAGTTCGCGTTCAAGCGTGACGTGTTCGAGCTCGGTGTGAGCCGCGATCAGCACCATCGCCCCAGGAGCTTCGTAGATCTCCCGGCTCTTGATGCCGACCAGCCGGTCCTCGACAACGTCGAGGCGACCCACACCCTGCTCCCCCGCGCGGCGGTTGAGCTCCTCGATGGCCTGGAGAACGGAAACAGCGCGTCCATCCAGGGAAACCGGAACACCCTTCTCGAAGCCGATGACTACCTCGTCGGGGCTACTCCAGTTGACGGTTGGGTCCTCGGTGTAGTCGTACACATCCTTGGTCGGCGAATTCCAGAGGTGCTCGAGGAAGCCGGTTTCCACCGCACGACCCCAGACGTTCTGGTCTATGGAGAAGGGCGAGTGCTTGCTGACGTTGATCGGAATGGCGTTCTCCTCGGCAAAGGCGATCGCCTTCTCCCGAGTCCATGCGTAGTCGCGCACCGGTGCGAGAACCTTGAGATCGGGTGCCAACGACGCGAATCCGACCTCGAAGCGCACCTGGTCGTTACCCTTGCCGGTGCATCCGTGTGCCACGATGCCACCGCCATGTTCACGTGCGGCATCCACCAGGTGCTTGACGATCAACGGTCGGCTCAACGCTGACACCAACGGATAGCGATCCATGTAGAGCGCGTTGGACTGGATCGCCGGCAGGCAGTACTGGTCAGCGAACTCGTTCCTTGCATCGACCACGACCGCCTCGACTGCGCCGCAGTCCAGTGCGCGCTGGCGCACGATCTCCATGTCCTCGCCACCCTGACCGAGATCGATGGCGACCGCTACCACTTCGCGCCCGGTCTCTTTCCCAATCCAGCTGATCGCCACCGATGTGTCCAGACCGCCGGAATACGCGAGGATGACGCGCTCGGACCCCGACTGTGGCATGTGAAACTCCTTCTTGTTCAATCTACTTCAGGTTCGGGACAGGTTTTCGACCGTGGCGGCCAGGTCGGCGCCGGTCATCGGTTCGCGAGCGACCACCAGGATGGTGTCGTCGCCTGCGATCGTACCGACCACGTACGGCAGCGCCGCACGGTCGATGGCGCTGGCGAGATAGTGCGCCGCGCCGGGCGGCGTACGCAGTACGGCCAGGTTTCCGCTGGCATCGGTGGATACCAACAGGTCTACGAGGAGCCGCGACACCCGTTCGGTGCCTCCGGTGACGCCGCGCACCGGGCTGCCATCCTCGGGTACCACGTAGACGCCGACGCCGCCGTCGGCGCCCCGAAGTTTGACCGCACCGAGTTCCTCGAGGTCGCGTGACAACGTCGCCTGGGTGGCGTCGATCCCCTCGTCCGCCAGCAGCGCAGCCAATTCGGTCTGGCTGTGTACCGACCGGGCGGACAACAGCGCAATGATCCTGGCCTGTCGTCCAGCGCGGGTAGCAGCGCTGGTCATGGCGCCCCCTGCGCGAGCAGCCACACCAGCAACGCCTTCTGGGCGTGTAACCGGTTCTCCGCCTCATCCCAAGCCGCGCTCTGAGGGCCGTCGATGATCTCATCGGTGATCTCGTGACCGCGATGTGCGGGAAGGCAGTGCAGCACAATGGCTTCTGAATCCGCGTGCGTGAGCAGCGCCGCGTTCAGCTGGAATGGCCGGAACGGATGCACTCGGTCAAGGCCATCGTTCTCCTGTCCCATCGACGTCCAGGTGTCAGTCACCAGCACGTCCGCGCCAGAAGCCGCCCGGATCGGGTCGTGGGTCAGCGCCACGGTGGCGCCGGTCTGCGAGGCCCGCGCCTGGGCGGCGGCAACGAACATCGGATCTGGTTCGAAGCCGCGTGGGGCGGCAACGGTGACAT
>CAXMSM010000410.1:0-4657 GCA_964195655.1 uncultured Gammaproteobacteria bacterium
CGCCCGCGGTCTTCATCGGCTCGACCGAAGCCTGCATGCCGAGGAATGTGCCGGTGAGGTTGACATCTATGACGTTCTGCCATTTCGCCATGTCGAATTGGCCGATCAGGCCCAGGGCGACCGTGCCTGCGTTGTTGACGAGGACGTTGAGCTTGCCGAAGTCGTTGACTGCGGTGGCGACGGCGGCCTCCCACTGGTCGGCCTGGGTGACGTCGAGGTGGATGTAACGTGCGGAATCCGTTGTGGTGGAGTTTATTTCCTCGGCGAGCGCCTTGCCCTCCTCGTCGAGGATGTCTCCGATCACGACTTTCGCGCCTTCGGCGACCAACGCCCGCGCATCTTCGGCACCCATCCCGCGGGCGCCGCCACTGATGAGTGCCACTTTTCCGTCCACGCGTCCCATGAGGCGTCAGGCTACCGCACCGCGAACGCCAAACTAGAACCTGTTCCAATTCGCCTTCGCGGCTGTTTCTCCCCCGGCCACAGAGTTAAACGGGTCGTGGACACCCACGCCCGTAGCATGGTGGCTCAACACGTCGCATGGTGGCTCAACACGTCGAGATCACAGGAGTGGAATGACCGCGGATGCCGCAGATCGGGTCGATCCGGTCGTGCAGATCGAGGAGAGTCCGGCCGGTCCCGAAGTGGGCGCGTTCTTCGACCTCGACGGCACGCTCGTCGACGGATTCACCGCGACAGCACATGCCGGAGACCGCATTCGCCGCCGTCAGGCAAGCATCGGCGAGGTTCTGGGCGTGATCGAGGCGTCGATGCGGTATCGGTTGCGGCGCATGCACTTCGAGCGCCTGTTGGTGCGCGCGGCAGGCTATCTGCGCGGCGAATCGCTGGAGGAGCTCGACGAGGTCGGGGAACGGTTGTTCGGCGAACGGGTGCAGTCGCGGGTGTACCCCGCGATGCGGCAGGTCGTGGCGGCCCATCAGCGGCGTGGCCATACGGTGGTTCTCAGCTCCTCGGCGCTGACGATCCACGCCGAGCCGGTCGCAAAGTACCTGAATATCGACCATGTGCTGTGCAACCACTTCGACGTCGACCACGACGGGCGGCTCACCGGGTGGATCACCAAGCCGGTGATCTGGGGCAGGCAGAAGGCCGCCGCGGCCGAGCAGTTCTGCGCGGCGAATGATGTCGATCTGACGCGCAGCTACTTCTATGCCGACGGGGACGAGGACGCCGCGCTGATGAAGCTGGTGGGATTTCCACGGCCGGTGAACCCGCGCCGCGGTTTGGCTGGACTCGCTGCTGAACGGGGCTGGCCGGTGTTGCGGATGTCTGCGACAAGCAGGGGGATTCTCGCCAACCGGCGTGGTCGACTAAAGTAGAACACGTTTCAGTTATAAGCGACGTGGCGGCGGCAAACCCAGGAGCGGACCATGCATACTTCCCTGTGCGACCAGCTCGGTATCGAGTTCCCCATCTTCGCGTTCACCCACTGCCGTGACGTGGTGGTCGCGGTGAGCAAGGCCGGCGGCTTCGGGGTGCTCGGCGCGGTGGGGTTCACCCCCGAACAGCTCGAGATCGAGCTGAATTGGATAGATGAGCACATCGGCGACCACACCTATGGTGTCGACATCGTCATCCCCAACAAATATGAGGGCATGGACTCGAATCTGTCCGCCGATGAGTTGGCGAAGATGCTGGCCGACATGGTGCCGCAGGAGCATTTGGACTTCGCCCGAAAAATTCTGACCGATCACGGGGTCCCGCTGACCGCGGAGGACAACGAGAGCGCGCTGCAATTGCTTGGCTGGACCGAGGCGACGGCCACTCCGCAGGTCGAGGTAGCGCTCAAGCATCCGAGGATGACACTGATAGCCAACGCCCTTGGCACCCCGCCGAAGGACATGATCGAGCGCATCCATGCCGAGGGCCGCAAGGTCGCCGCGCTGTGCGGGGCGCCGAGCCAGGCCCGCAAGCACGCGGATGCCGGCGTCGACATCATCATCGCCCAAGGTGGCGAGGCAGGCGGGCATGCTGGCGAGGTCGGCTCGATCGTGCTGTGGCCGCAGGTGGTCAAGGAGGTTGCCCCCGTTCCGGTGCTCGCGGCGGGTGGTATCGGCAGCGGCCAGCAGATCGCCGCGGCACTGGCGTTGGGTACGCAAGGCGTGTGGACGGGGTCGCAGTGGTTGATGGTCGAGGAGGCCCAGAACACCCCGGTTCAGCAGGCGGCCTATGTGAAAGCGAGCAGCCGCGACACCGTCCGTAGTCGCTCTTTCACCGGCAAGCCGGCTCGAATGCTGCGCAACGACTGGACCGACGCATGGGAGAACCCCGACAACCCGAAGCCGCTCGGGATGCCACTCCAGTTCATGGTCTCCGGGCTCGCGGTGGCCGCCACGAACAAGTACCCCGACGAGACCGTCGACGTCGCATTCAACCCTGTTGGCCAGGTCGTCGGTCAGTTCAAGAAAGTGGAGAAGACTTCGGCTGTGATCCAGCGCTGGGTGCAGGAGTACCTCGAGGCGACGAGCACGCTCAACGACCTCAATGACGCCGCCAGTGTGTGATCCGGGTGCAGTTCGTCACGCTGAGCGTGACAAAACGCACCCAACTCCCGCGCAAAAAATATGGCAGCCCACGGCCTGCATCCTGTGCGAGTGCAACTGCGGCATCGTCGTGCAGGTCGAGGACCGCACCCTGGCCCGCATCCGCGGGGACAAGAACCACCCCGCGTCGCGCGGCTACACCTGCAACAAGGCGTTGCGCCTCGACCACTACCAGAACGACCCCAATCGCCTGACCTCACCTATGCGCCGGAGGCCGGACGGAACTTTCGAAGAGGTCGACTGGGACACCGCGATCTCAGAGATCGCTTCGGGTTTCCGGGCCATCGCCGATACGCACGGTGGCGACAAAATCATGTACTACGGCGGTGGCGGGCAGGGAAACCATCTCGGCGGCGCCTACAGCGGCGCATTCCTCAAGGCGCTTGGTTCCCACTACCGCTCCAACGCGCTGGCTCAGGAGAAAACCGGGGAGCATTGGGTCGACGCACATTTCTACGGCAACCACACCCGCGGTGAATTCGAGCACTCCGAGGTCTCGGTGTTCATCGGCAAGAACCCGTGGATGTCACAGAGCTTTCCACGCGCCCGCGTGGTGTTGCACGAGATCGCCAAGGATCCGGCCAGGTCGATGGTGGTGATCGATCCGGTTATCACCGACACCGCGAAAATGGCCGATTTCCATCTGCGGGTCCGGCCGGGCACTGACGCATGGTGCCTGGCGGCGCTGGCTGGCGTGCTGGTGCAGGAGAACCTGTGCGACGAGGAGTTTCTGGCCAAGCACGTGAGTGGAGTGGAGCCGGTACGCGAGGTTCTCGCCGAGGTGCCGGTCGGTGATTACGCAGCGCGCTGCGGGGTCGACGAGGGCCTATTGCGCAATGCGGCCCGCCGCATCGCGGCAGCAGAAAGCGTCGCAGTATTTGAGGATCTCGGCGTTCAGCAGTCACCCAACAGCACGTTGTGCTCGTACCTGAACAAGATGTTATGGATCCTGACCGGCAACTTCGCCAAACGCGGTGGCCAGCACTTGCACTCATCGTTCGCGCCGTTGTTCCGGCCCGGCGGTGTGGGCCGGACACCGGTGACGGGCGCGCCGATCATCGGCGGTCTGATGCCCAGCAATGTTGTGCCCCAAGAGATCCTGACCGACCACCCCGACCGGTTCCGCGGGATGATCGTGGAGAGTAGCAACCCGGCGCACTCGATCGCAGACTCGCATGCGGTGGCCCGCGCGCTCGCGGAGCTCGAATTGCTTGTGGTCATCGACGTGGCGATGACGGAGACGGCCCGGCTTGCGCACTACGTGCTGCCCGCTGCGACCCAGTTCGAAAAGGTCGAGGCGACGTTCTTCAACCTGGAGTTCCCGCACAACACTTTCCACCTACGACACCGGCTGATGGAACCACTGCCGGGGACTCTGCCGGAGCCCGAGATCTGGAGCCGTCTCATGCGCGCACTCGGCGTCGTCGACGAGACTGAGTTGGCTCCCCTGCGCCGGGCCGCGGAGGCGGGCCTCGCCGCATTCACCGACGCGTTTCTTGAGGCGGTCAGCACCAATCCAGCATTGGGCAGGGTGCTGCCCTTCGTGCTGTACGAGACGCTGGGACCTACGCTGCCCGAAGGCCTTTCCGGGGCAGCAGCGCTGTGGGGCCTGGCGCAGAAGGCGGTGATGACCTACCCGGAGGCGGTTCGCCGTGCAGGGCACGCAGATGGCAACGCACTGTTCGGTGCGATTCTCGAGGGCCGTTCGGGTGTGACGTTCACTGTCCACGAGTACGAGGACGACTTCGCGCTGATCTCGCATCCCGACCACCGGATCGCTCTGGAGTTGCCGCAAATGCTGGCCGACGTGCGGGCGCTGGCCGACGCACCGATCGGACTGACCACACCGGAATTCCCGATCGTACTCTCGGCTGGTGAACGTCGCGCCTACACCGCCAACGACATCATGCGTGACCCCTCGTGGCGCAAACGAGACATCGACGGATCGCTGCGGGTCAGCGCCGAGGACGCCGAAGCGTTGGGCCTCAGCGACGGCGGGCGCGCGCGGATCACCACCGGCGCCGGCGCTGCGGAGGCGACGGTCGAGATCAGCGACGCGATGCTGCCCGGGCATGCGTCGCTACCCAACGGAT
>CAXMSM010000411.1:0-1680 GCA_964195655.1 uncultured Gammaproteobacteria bacterium
GGTGGGGAATTACGTGACGGACAACCCCTATGTCCTGGGCCCGGTTTTGTTGACCGAGCAACTCGTCCCGCTCCTCGCCAAATCCAGCGATCCGCGCGTAATCCTAATGTCCTCGGGGGCATGTACACGCAATCACTGCCGACCGACGACCCCGAATACCACAACGGCCGCTACCGCGGCGCCACTGCCTGCGCGCGACCGAAACGGGTGCAGGTAGCGCTGACCCCGATCCTTGCCTACCGCTGGGCTGAGAAGCGGATCGCGGTGTACTGCATGCATCCCGGGTGGGTCGACACCGCCGGGGTGGCCGACGCCCTGCCGGCCTTTCATATCGTCACCGGCCCGATGCTGCGGTCACCCGCTCAAGGCGCAGACACCGCCGTGTGGCTCGCTGCGGCCACCCCTGCACCGCCAACTGGCCAGTTCTGGCACGATCGAAGATCCCGCCCCGAGCGCTACCTGCCCACTACCCAGGAAAGTGGCCGTGAACGCGAGCTGCTATGGCAGTACTGCGCGCAAACCATCGGTATCGACAAACCCTGACACGAATGTATCCGGGCGTGGGTCAAGCACGGGACAACGCGTCGTCAACGCTTGGTTACCGGTACCGCGACCTCGTTACGGCGAAGATAAGGAACAGTCCACGGCGGGTCGTAGAACCATGCCGCCGATGCGCCCGCAGGCTGGAATTCAGTGTCGAGCAACGAGCGGAGCAATTCGTCGGTGCGTGACGCTACCGACCGAGGCCCGCGGGCCCCGGTGAAACGCAGCACGGCGAACGTCGCGGCCGGTACAGCAACGATTTTGACTGCGTCATCGTCGGGCGCGGGCAGGGTATCGAGAGTCCACTTGGCGGGCATGAAGAACCGAATCACCCACGACTCGTCGGGCCCAGCTTCCTGAGCCACCGGAGCTGTCATGGCGATAAGCTGGCCGCCATTGATCTCGTCCTGCTGTTGGCTGACCGGAGCGGTCATCGCAATCTTCGAGTTGTCGTGATTCGCGCCGAAGATGTAGCCGGCCAAACGACGGAAGGCCTCGCGGAGTGCGCGTTCCCTTGCGCCCTCAACAACGGTTTCAGCAGCAGTACGCGGGTCATAACGTCGGATCTCCAGACCATGGACCTTCGCCTCGAGGGCATAGCGCGGTTCCTCCGTCCCCGCGCGCAGCCCCACCACCGATGCGGCTGCTTCCGTTAACCTCCCCACCAGCCACGTGATCCGTCCCAACATGCTCGGCCTGCCTTCCCTATTCGAGTTTGCTCAAGTCGCGGTCCCTCCTGCGACGCACCCATCAGAACCGAACCCGGTCGAAGTCACCCAGATCGGCGGCGGTTCATCAGCCAAATGTGACTGGACAAGACGGTGGCGAACGCGCACCAGATCGGATAGAGGACGAGCGGCGCCGCGAGCCCCTGGCGGGCGCCTATCGCCCGTCGCGACAAGTCAGCACTGCTGGCGGTAAGGGCCGCGGCGACCGCCGCAGAGGCGGCAAGATAGTGCCGGTTGAAGAACAACCACGACCAGCTGCCGTTCAGAACCAAGTTTAGGCCGAGTGCGGCGACATATGCGCGGGCCTCGGACTGCTGGTTGGTATCCCTGAAGTGGTCGATGGTGGAGCCGGACACGACCGCAAGATCGGCATACAGGACCGGCCACACCACCGGAAACACTTCTCTTG
>CAXMSM010000412.1:0-5833 GCA_964195655.1 uncultured Gammaproteobacteria bacterium
CCGTTGCCGGTGCGGCACGTGACGCCGGGGTGCTCAACGACCTCCCCGAAGGCGTAAGCGCTGATGACTGGTTCATGGACTACCGAAATGGCGACGGGTCGGCGGCTCAGATGTGCGGCAACGGTGTCCGGGTGTTCGCCCACTACCTGTGGGCCAAGGGGCTGGAGCGCCGTCGCCAATTTGTCGTGGGCTCGCGGGCCGGTCCGCGACCGGTCGAGCTGCACACCGTCGATGGGCTACGGGCGGACGTCACGGTCGACATGGGCAAGGCCGAGCCGGTCGGGAGCGGTTCGGCGGTGGTCGGCGGCCGCCGATTCCGCGGTCTGTCCGTCGACGTCGGCAATCCGCACCTCGCCTGTGTCGATGCCTCGTTGACCGATGCTGACCTCGCCGCACTGGATGTCGCCGCGCCGGTAATTTTTGACACCGCGCAGTTCCCCGAGGGGGTCAATGTCGAAGTGTTGACCGCTCCGGTCGACGGCGCCGTGACCATGCGCGTGCATGAACGGGGAGTGGGGGAAACGCGCTCTTGTGGAACGGGAATCCAGGCCGCCGCGTATGCGGCGCTACGGCACCAGGGAGCGTCTACCGGTGCCCTGCGGGTGCGCGTTCCCGGCGGTGAAGTCGCCGCGACGATCACCGACGCCACGTGCTACCTGCGGGGCCCCTCGGTTCTTGTCGCCGATGGCGAACTGTCTGATGCGTGGTGGCGGGCGCAAATACATGACTGATCCCAACATTCCGAGTACGGGCGAACTCGCTCTCGAAGACCGCGCGGCGCTGCGTCGTGTGGCTGGGCTGTCCACCGAGCTGGCCGACGTCTCCGAGGTCGAATACCGCCAGTTGCGGCTGGAGCGTGTCGTGCTGGTCGGTGTCTGGACCGATGGCAGCGCGGCAGATGCCGACGACAGCATGGCCGAGCTCGCCGCGCTGGCCAAGACGGCGGGCTCGGAGGTACTCGAAGGGCTGACGCAGCGCCGCGACAAGCCCGACCCGTCGACCTACATCGGTTCGGGCAAGGCCGCTGAGCTTCGCGAGGTGGTGCTGGCCACTGGAGCCGACACCGTCATCTGCGACGGCGAACTCAGCCCCGCGCAGCTGAACGCACTGGAGAAGGCAGTGAAGGTGAAAGTGATTGACCGCACCGCGCTGATCCTCGACATCTTCGCCCAGCACGCCACCAGCCGGGAGGGCAAGGCCCAGGTGGCTTACGCGCAGATGGAGTACATGCTGCCGCGGTTGCGCGGCTGGGGTGAGTCGATGTCTCGACAGGGTGGCGGCGCGGGCGGTAGTGGCGGCGGAGTGGGCACGCGCGGTCCCGGTGAGACCAAGATCGAAACCGACCGCCGCCGAATCCGTGAACGGATGTCCAAGCTCCGCAGAGAAATTCGTGCAATGAAGCAGGTCCGTGACACCCAACGCAGCCGCCGGAAGGGGAGCGAGCTGGCCTCCGTGGCCATCGTCGGCTATACCAACGCTGGCAAGTCGAGCCTGCTCAACGCGCTGACCGGGGCCGGTGTGCTGATTGAGGACGCGTTGTTCGCCACCCTCGAACCGACTACTCGCCGTGGTGAATTCGCTGATGGGCGGGAGTTCGTGCTGACTGACACCGTTGGCTTCGTGCGGCATCTGCCGACCCAGCTCATCGAGGCATTCCGTTCCACTCTCGAGGAGGTCGTCGACGCCGATCTGCTTCTGCACGTCGTCGACGGTTCCGACGCCAACCCGCTCGCGCAGATCAACGCGGTACGGGAGGTCACTAACGATGTGGTCGCCGACCATGACGGCCGGGCAGCTCCGGAATTGTTGGTAGTCAATAAGATCGATGCAGCCGAGGATTTTGCGCTGGCAAAACTGCGCCGCGCGTTGCCCGATGCGGTATTCGTGTCCGCTCGCACCGGTGACGGACTGGATCGCCTGCAGTCGCGCATGGCTGATTTGATCACCTCCAGCGACACCGTGATTGATGTCACAATCCCTTACAGCCGAGGTGATCTCGTTAATCGCATCCACTCCGACGGTCGGGTAGATGCCATGGAGCACACTGCATCTGGCACCAGGCTGAAGGCACACGTACCCATATCGTTGGCTGCAGCTCTGAGCGAGTTCGCGACGTTCTGATCGCGACCAATGGGGCGTTGGCGCGGCGGTGCGCTACCATTGGCCGAACGTCGACTGCGGACGGCTCATTAATTTCGTTGAGTACACCCGCCCACTGATGGAAAGTCGACGAACGACCACCCATTGGAACGACTACCCACTGGAACGACTAGCAACTGGCGGCGAAACCGCCACTGTGTGCGCACTCCCGCTGAACGTAATCCGTCGCGGTTGCCGGGCACACGCTGCCCCAACAGGCCGGAAAGGCACACAACATGACCACGCAATCCTTCGCTGACCTCGGCGTGCCCGCACCACTGGTGCGCGTTCTGGCCGAGAGCGGTATTACCGAACCATTCCCGATCCAGTCCGCCACCCTGCGCGATGGGCTCGCCGGTCGTGACGTGCTCGGCCGGGGAAAGACGGGCAGCGGAAAAACGCTCGCGTTCTCGATCCCACTGGTGACGGCACTGAGCGGCCGCCGCAGCCAAGCATCCCGCCCGGCGGGTCTGGTCTTGGCTCCCACCCGCGAACTGGCGACTCAGATCACCGCCGTATTGCAACCCCTGGCCGCCGCATCCGGGCTGCGCGTCACCACGATCTTCGGTGGCGTGTCGCAGAGCAAGCAGGTCAGCGCGCTGCGCTCCGGCGTCGACATTGTCGTGGCCTGCCCCGGACGGCTCGAGGATCTGATGCGGCAGAAGCTGGTCCACCTCGACCACGTCACCACGACGGTGCTCGATGAGGCCGACCACATGGCCGATCTGGGCTTCCTTCCTGGCGTTACTCGAATCCTGGCCGCGACCCCTGCCGGTGGGCAGCGGCTGCTGTTCTCGGCCACTCTGGACAACGGAGTCGACAAGCTGGTCCGGCGGTTCTTGAACGAGCCGGTGCTGCACTCAGTCGACGAGGTAACCGAAGTCCCGGCAGCGATGACCCATCACGTGTACCACGTGGGGGGAGTGCAGCAGAAGAGGGACCTGGTGCACCGGCTGGCTTCGGGGACCGGACGCCGGATTCTTTTCATGCGGACAAAGCATCAGGCCCGCAAGCTCGCCAAGCAGCTCACCGAATCCGGGGTGCCGTCGGTGGATCTGCACGGCAACCTCTCGCAGCCCGCCCGTGACCGCAACCTGGCCGCGTTCACCAACGGCACAGCGCGGGTGCTGGTGGCGACCGACATCGCTGCGCGTGGAGTACACGTCGACGGGGTCGAATTGGTGGTGCATGTGGACCCGCCGATGGAGCACAAGGCCTACCTGCACCGGTCGGGGCGAACCGCGCGGGCCGGCAGCGACGGCGATGTCGTCACCGTTGTACTACCCGAGCAGCGCAGGGACACCCAACAACTGCTGCGTCGCGCAGGGATCACCGTGCGCCCCCAAGAAGTCACGGCTGACTCAGCTCCGGTGCATGCACTGGTGGGCGAGATAGCACCGCTGCGCGCGGCACCGAAAGTCATTGCGCCGGTGGCGAAAGCCGTCGGACCGAAGCAGGACCGCGGTGCCGGCCACCGGCGCGGCGGCAGCACCCGCGGCGCAGGGGGCAACAGTCGGCGCGGATCGCGTGGCGCCGGCGCGCGTGGGCGCGCTCATACGGCGTCGTAAGGACGTTCGATGTGCGGCGCCCACGCCGACCAACCACCCGGTTGGATGGGGTACGTTGACGGAAATACCCCGTACCGACCACGGAGGGATCCCCATGGGCTCCGCGACCAATGCAGCGGCCAAGTCAGCAGCGTCAGCTATTGCCTACGAGCGCACTCTGTTCGAACCCGAGCACGACCTCTTTCGTGAGTCCTTCCGCGCCTTCCTGGAACGGCACGTCGCTCCGTTTCACGAAGAGTGGGAGAAGGACAAGATTGTTGATCGCGGTGTGTGGTTGGAAGCAGGTAAGCAGGGTTTTCTAGGGATGGCGGTGCCGGAGGAGTATGGCGGCGGGGGTGTTTCGGACTTCCGGTACAACACCATCGTCACCGAAGAGGTGACCGCAGGCCGGTACAGCGGATTGGGTTTCGCCCTGCACAACGACGTCGCTGCGCCGTATCTGATCAGGTTGGCCACCGAGGAGCAGAAGCAGCGCTGGCTGCCCAGGTTCTGTACCGGCGAACTGATCACCGCGATCGCTATGACGGAACCGGGCACCGGTAGCGACCTGCAGGGCATCAAGGCGAAGGCGGTCAAGGACGGCGACCACTACATTCTCAATGGCTCCAAGACGTTCATCACCAACGGTATTCATTCCGACTTGGTGATCGTGGTGGCCCAAACCGACCCCGACAAAGGGGCGCTGGGCTTCTCACTGCTGGTAGTTGAGCGGGGGATGGAGGGGTTTGAGCGCGGGCGTCATCTCGACAAGATCGGTTTGGATGCCCAGGACACCGCCGAATTGTCCTTCGTGGACGTCAAAGTGCCAGTCGAGAACCTGCTCGGGGAGGAAGGACAGGGTTTCGTCTACTTGATGCAGAACCTGCCGCAGGAGCGGATCTCGATCGCCATCATGGCCGCCGCTGCCATGGAGGCGGTGCTGACGCAGACTATCGAGTATGCCAAGGAGCGCAAGGCATTCGGAAAGCCGATCGGTAGCTTCCAGAACAGTCGCTTCGTGCTGGCCGAACTGGCTACCGAAGCCACCGTGGTGCGGATGATGGTCGACGAGTACATCCGCCTGCACCTCGACGACCGGTTGACTGCCGAACAGGCTGCCATGGCCAAGTGGTATTCGACCGAAAAGCAGGTCCAGCTGATCGACCGCTGCCTGCAATTGCATGGCGGCTACGGGTACATGCGCGAATATCCGGTGGCACGGGCCTATCTCGATGCCCGAGTACAGACCATCTACGGGGGAACCTCGGAGATCATGAAGGAGATCATCGGTCGGAGCCTTGGCGTATAGCCCGAGGCGCCGACTTGAGTCTCGTTAACAGGATTTTCGCAGTTGACCGTCGATCACTACACAATCTATCCGTTCAATCAATAATCTTTCGATATCAATCGGCGAGGTTCCTTGGTAATTGGCCTCCACTGACGCAAAGTGAACGGACGCGGCACTTTCGCAGGACTTTTCGAGGCTTCGTTTCGACTGGACTTGTCGTAAGCAACGTGTCGCCGACCGCGGGGAGGATTAATGATCCGGCAGCCGATGCTGCGCACACGTGTGGTTGGCCGCGTGGCTATCGGGCTGCTAGGGGTCGCCGCGGCACTCCTAGTTGCGCCGATAGTCACGGCCTCGCCCGAGTCTGACGCCGACGACGCGATCACCGCGGCCTGGGAGGCCAGCGGTGGCGACGCCGGTCCGCTGGGTCCCATATCAGGTGATGTCTACCCGGCTGGTACGGGCTTCGCGCAGAACTTTGCTTCCGGCAAGATGTTCTTCACCCCCGACGCGGGTGCGCATCTGATGCGGGGCGCGATTCTGGATAAGTACGAGTCGCTCGGCGGTCCCGCTGACAGCGATCTGGGATTTCCGACCATCGACGAGGGGCCCGGCCGCGCAACGGGCAGCCGCAACAGCACGTTCGATGCGGCCGACAACCCGGTTATCTTCTGGACTCCCACGACGGGTGCGCGAGTGGTCCGCGGGCCGATCAACACGGCATGGGACGAGCTGGGTGGCTCAGCGGGGGTACTGGGGGTGCCTGCCGAGGACGCAACGTACAACGGTGCGGTCGTCACGCAAGCGTTCACCGACGGTGAGTTGTCCTACGACACCCGCGCCAAGACGTTCACCACGG
>CAXMSM010000413.1:0-4873 GCA_964195655.1 uncultured Gammaproteobacteria bacterium
CGCCGATGTCGCGCGGATCCCCGATCATTCCGGTGGCACCACCGGCGAGCACAACGGGCCGATGCCCGGCCTGTTGAAATCGCCGCAGCGTGAGCAGCGGTATCAGATGTCCTGCGTGCAAACTCGGCGCCGTCGGATCGAAACCGCTGTAGACCGTCAGTGGCCCCGAGGCCAACGCCTGAGCCAGCGCATCTCGGTCGGTGGACTGCGCGATGAGCCCCCGCCATGTCAGCTCGTCCAGGATCGGTGTGTCACCAGAAAACGCAGAAGTCACAGGCTTCGATCTTTCCGTACTAGTCGCTTTCGCCCGGACCCGGTGCCCGCGGACTGCGCCGGTAGGAGGACACTTCGGCGTGTCCGGCCAGCCACCTTCGCCACGGGCGGTCGGCGGCCTTGCTGACACCCACTCTGGGGCCGGACACGGCCTCCGTGGGCTCCCCGAGTACGAGCCGGATCGGCGCCGCCGGATCGAAGAGGTCGATCCCGTTGTCGCCCATGGCGATTCCAAGCGCGGAGCACAAGTTGCCCGGCCCCCGCGCGAGCGCCGTGGCTGCCGCCCGGTCACCGCGGCGCACCCTGGCCGTGTCGACGCCCGCCCGGATTACCGCAGCGCGAAGCAGCACCGCGGCGGCCACGCCGTCTGTCGCGCACACGACGTTCGCACACACATGGATGCCGTGGCTTCGGTACGTGTACAGCATTCCGGCCGGCCCGAACATCACCGAGTTCCGCAATCCCGGGCCCCGGAATGAGTGTGATGCCGCGTCTGGCCACGGGCCGACGTCGGGTCCTCCGTAAGCCTCGACCTCGACGATCACCGCCTCGACACCCCGGCCGATGACTACCGCTCCCAGGAGCTGGTGCGCGGCACGCAACGGGTCTACCGCCAGCAAATCACGCGCCATCAAGCCGATCCTACGGACGGTATTGACATCGAATCCGAGCGCGAAGCAATATTCATCACATGATGAGTTCATCATCGTGATGGCCCGCTACATCCTGGAGCTCGAGCCATTCAAGTCGTTGCCCGTGCAGCAGATCATCGACACGGTGGCGCCGAATTTGCAGCACTACCTGACAGGCGAACTCCCCGAGTTGCCCGCAGACTGATCTGCTGCCGACAATCGCCGGTGTTCGTCATCATCGACAGCGACGGCCTCATCGATGAGCAGCACCGGAATCCCGTCGTCGATGCGGTACTTGCGCCGTAGCCGCGGGTTGTAGAGCTGATCGCCGACAAGCAGAAGCGGACCCCGATCCTCGGGACAGACCAGGATGGACAGCAGGGTGTCGTTCAGAGCCATCTCACTCAACGACCGGGGCTCTCGAAGACCGGATTGTCCCGATCCATCGGGTTGCCCGGTGAATAGCCCCCACCCATCGGCGAGTGGGGACTGCCCGGCGTCGCAACGGCAGGCGCGCCCCCTGGCGCTTGGATGCCTCCCCTGGCGAACTGCCGACGCTGATCGGACAACGTCCCCTCGAGCGCATTGATCAGCGGTTTCTGGCTCGGGCGTTTATCGAGCGCGGCCGCCAACGCCTGAGCATTGGATCTTGACACTCGGACGCCCCGCTTGCGAAGGGTCATCACCTGATCGATCAGTTTGGAAACCTGACCGCCCCCGGCGCCGGTTTGGTACTCCTGGGAGATCGCCATCAGAACCCGGTCGGGAGACACGCGCTTAGGCTGCTCCTGGGTCTCCGTGGCCGTAGACGAGTCAGCCGGTTGCGCCAGTGCTGCCGGTGCAGTGAACCCCGATACGAGGCCGCCGACCACGACCGTGCCGGCCAGCGCAGTCGCGACCGAGCGGCGCCAGATGCGTGACGACATCTATACCTCCTCGTGGACGGCTATACCAGCGCGAGCCTAACAGTGCAGCCGCCGCCGGGCATCACTGCTGACTGCCCGCGAACTCGCTGCGCACCGCGGCAGTCAAACGCTTATACCGATGGGTATCGGGGTCGCGGTACCAGGCGTTACGGGACGCCTTGGGAATGCCCTGCCGTTGCAACGGGCCGGCCAACGGGCGGAACGTCGCGGAAAGAGTCATGTCCGCCACCACGTGCACGATGTCGGGCGCATCGCCCACTGCGAGCTCGTCCAGTGCATCAGACAGGTCGGCAGCAGGAACGCTGCCACCCGGACCCAGGCCCAATGCCGTAACGGCAATCGTCTCCTCGCCTGACTGCACGCTGTAGGTGACGGCCATATCAACGGCAACAAGCCGCCCGACCGCATCGTTGACCGTTGCGGCGAAGACCGGTCCTCCCGCTGTGTGGATCACCCCATCGCGGTTGGCTACCAGCCAGAAGTCGCCGTCCTCGTCGCAGCGGAACAGGTACTCGGTGGACACCCAGGTGTCCGCAGGCGCGAAGACACCCCGTTTGACCGACGCCAGCGGATCGACCGGTCCACGCGGATGGGCCAGTAGCACTCCGACCTCGTTTACCTCAGCCCGACGGACGAACCCCTGATCGTCCTCGAGGATCAGGTTGTCCTCCGGGTCGTAGGCAGCCAGCGCGATCTCGCCACTGCCGGGCAGCGGCCTGCCCTTGCTCCCGATCTTGGCGCCCGAGACGTTGGCCAACACGGCCTGCCCATCGGTGGTGGCGAAGAACTCAACAACATGCGCCGGATCGAACACATCCACCACGCGCTTCCACAGGCCCGTGGGCATGCCCGAACCGATGAACAGCCGGACCGGATGGCTGCCGCCGGCCAGCGAGAACGCCGGATCATCGATCACTTCACGCAACATCGCCCAGGTGTAGGACACCACCGTCACGCCATATTGACGGATCTCCTGAAGGAATCGGTCCGGACGCGGTCCTCGCGACAGCGCAATACGGGCACCACCCACGACCGCGCCGCCGAGACTGACCAGCAGACCGGACTGATGGTGCAGCGGTGTCAGACAGTAGACGGTGTCACTGCGGCCGAGGTTCGCAGCCGAGGCGGTACCGAACGCCGATAGCGCCCACCGGAAGTTGGTGATCTGGCGGGCGATGAGTTCCCCACTGATCGTGCTGAATCCGATGAAGGCCAAGTCGCGTGCCAGTCCGGTGTTCGGCCGGTACCAGCCGGGCAGGTCGACGACGTCGGGGTCGATTTTCTCCATATCAACAACATCGGCGACATCCTCCGTTTCCCCAAGGCGTAGGTCGCGGGATTCACCGCCGCCGAGCACCAGCACGCGCGTATTCAATGCGCGTGCCGCGTCCAGGTTGCTGGGGTCGGCGATGATTTCCGACACTGCCCCGAGTCGGGCCGCGGTGGCCAGGTCGGCGTCGGGCGGCATCAACACCGCGACGGCTCCCAGTCGGGAGAGCGCGGCGATGGCCACCAGCGCGCTGGGCCGGGTCTCCATCAGCACTCCCACGCGGGCACCCTGCCGTACGCCCATCTCGATCAGGCCGCGTACAACGTTGTTGATACGCCGGTCGACGGCCTCGTAGGTGTGCACGCGCCCATCGAAGAGCAATGCCTCCCCAAACGGCGCGTCGCGCGCCTGCTCGGACATGATGCGGCCCAACGAAATTCGGGTGTGGTCATTCACCTGGCCCAGGCGGGCCAGCCGCGGCAGCGTGCGCGCCGTTTCTATGGCCAGGGTGCGGGCCGACTTATTGGCGGCAAGGACCGCATCAGCCGCGGCTCGGGCCACGCTGAATGCCATTTCGGTGGCGGCGGCCGTGCCGTGCGCCAACCGCGAGGTCAGCGAGACACCGCTCTCACTGGTCTCGGCCGGCTGCAGCGCCATGGGTGTCACGCCCTCGGGCATGTCACCCCCCGCATCGAGCCATCGGACCCACGCAGCGACGGTGGGCCAGGTTTGCGTAGCAGCTTTGGACCCCACGACCAGACCGAAATGTCCTGCTCGGATGAGGAACTCGTAGATATCGGATTGCGGCGCCGCCCGCTTGATGCCCCGTACCGATGCCGGCTGGCCGATATCGTCGACCTCTCCGATAACCGTGAGCACCGGACAGTCAATGTCGGACAGCGTTACCAGGTCGCCATGAATCGAGAAGCCGCCCGTCATCATCCGGTTGTGCGCGATGAACTGTTTGAGTAACTCGGAGATCGCCGGACCCGACCAGGCGATCCAGCCGTCCGAAGCCAGGAACCGCCGCTGCTGCTCACGTGGCAGCAGCGCCTCGCGATCGTGCAGTTGGCGCAAGAAGCCCAGCCGCGACTGGGCGGTCTTGATGGGGTCCAGCATCTGGAAGCCGGTCCGTGCCAGCCAACCCGGGACGTCGATCCGGCTGAAGACATGATCGGCCATGAAGTCTGCGGCCGCGGGGGCCAGGCTTGCGGGCAGGTTCATCGGCAGCGCCGCGAGGGTGTCAACGGGTGCGCCGAACGCGACGATGCTGGCCAGGTCCTTGGATCGGCGGTAGGCCGCCGTCTGGTAGGCGAACATGCCGCCCTGCGAATAGCCGGCAACGTGGACGTCGCGTCCCGTCACCGTCTTGATCGTGTCAATGGCCTCGCTCAAAGCTACGACGTGGTCAGCGAGGTTGCGCTGCATCCCGCCCTCGACCTTGTCGGGTGACCCGAAGTCGATGACCCATGGGTCCACGCCGGCTTTATGCAGGATCCCAACCGCACCCTCGTCGCGGGTGACGTCCCACATATCAGCCGACATCATCATCGGATGCACCATCAGAACCGGAGGACCCGCCGGCTTGGCACCGGGACGGCTGTCGGGCGGGAAGTAACGCCGCAACCGGTACATCGGCACACTCTCGATGACCTGGAAGGGCGACGGCACGGCGCCGGTCTCGAGCCCGCCGTATCGCAGTACCTCCAGGCCGTTCTGTGCGGTAGCGAAGAGCCGCTCCACCGGCCTGGTGATCGCCGAGAGGTCCACCA
>CAXMSM010000414.1:0-3669 GCA_964195655.1 uncultured Gammaproteobacteria bacterium
GAGTCCGGCCGAACGCCTCGGCCAGCACAGGGTCGGGGGCCTGGTCCTTCGGCGTGTACTCCCCCTGATCGCGGTGGTGATCGGTACCCGTGAAGGATCCGTCCACACCAGCGGGCCTGCCGAACGCACGCTTGGCTGCCGGATCGACAGGCGGACGCGACACGGGGCGCGGCTCAAGACGCTCCCGGCCGGACTGGTCCAGATTGGTCACCCGTTCATAGCCCTTCTCGATACCCTCTGTCTCGATACCCTCTGCCACACCCTCTGTCACTGTCTGTCGAGGTGCAGGCAATCGCCGAGGCAACGACGCCGATTGACGTCGTTGGCTTCAGCATCCACCCTACCGACGCTTGCGACGGGCGCGCGGCGCGCCATCAGCTAGCTGTGGCGCTTCGGCCGATTCCGGAGCTTCGTCCGGGGCGTGGTGCGGGATCTGGGACAACAGGCCCATCAAAGAAGTCGGCATCGCCACGGGACAGGAGTCGCGCAATGCCGACCGCGCCTGACGCTGAGTGTCGACCTCCAGAGCGCACTCGGGACACAATGAGAGGTGGTGGGCAGCGCGCAGGTGCGCGGTCATGCGCAGCTCTCCGTCGGCGAATGCGGCGACAGCCTCCGTCGAGAGGTGCTCGGTGGAACCGAATTGACGTGGTCCGACGGGTGCGTCGCTCTGCGAGGCAAACTGCGATGGAAGCCAGGAGAATGCGCGGCGGAACGCGTGTCCAGGATCAGCCATTACCCAGTTCCTCTCGGCTCAAGCCATGTCGGGCTACTTCGAATGTAGCGCGGCATGTTGTGGGGTAATGCCTGAACGTCAAGCCAACTTGGCCGCGTCGGGAAAACCCTCCGCCATACCGGCATCCGAATGGCGGGCCAGATGATCACGCAGCGCCTGGCGCCCGCGGTGGATGCGACTGCGCACCGTGCCCAGCTTGACGCCGAGAGTCGCCCCGATCTCCTCGTAGGACAGACCTTCGATATCGCACAGCACCACGGCGGCGCGGAACTCCGGAGCGAGTGAATCGAGAGCGGCCTGAAGATCGGGGCCCAGTCGCGAGTCGTGGTAGATCTGTTCGGGGTTCGGTTCGTCTGCCGGCACGCGGTCGTAATCCTCGGGTAGAGCTTCCATGCGGATCCGGCCGCGGCGGCGGACCATGTCCAGGAACAGGTTGGTCGTGATGCGGTGCAACCAGCCCTCGAAGGTGCCGGGCTGATAATTCTGCACCGATCTGAACACCCGGATGAACGTTTCCTGAGTCAGGTCCTCCGCGTCATGCCGGCTACCGGACAGGCGGTAGGCGAGGCGGTATACCCGGTCGGCGTGCTGGCGGACAAGTTCGTCCCAGCTTGGCATCGCCGCCTTGTCACCAGTGGCGTCGAACACCGCGGTGCCGGTCAACTCGTCGGTCGGCTCAACCCACTCGGCATCGGTGTACTGCTCACGGTGTGCCATAGAGACCGGAGCAGCCGGCGACACCGAAGACGTAACGGGGCTCACAGGGCCGGGCGCAGGCAAGGTACTCGTCGGATCCTCCAGGTCGTGACGGCTGCGGTCGTCAGCTGACAACCGCTCGATATCGACAACACAGCGCAGCGTGGCTTTCTTCCCGGGACGGTCGCCGGGGTACAAGATACCGCTGCGTGCGCTGCTCGCGCCGTCTGTCATGCGATTACCGTCTCCTGTGCTGGTGTGCCTGGCATATGAGAAAACTGAACGTTTCCTGAGAATGAGTGCCACCCATTTTTCGACCTGCGGAAACAGCGGTCACGACACCCTGATTATCGGAACTCGGGACGGGCGTGTCGCGGCACCCGCAACCCGCGCTTCGCTTTACGCTGCGGGGCATGGCCAGCACCGACTTCCCCGAAGGCGGCTCCCGCGATTCCGGGACGAGGCTGAGTCAGGCCGAGGCGATCGTCGCCCATGCCGAACATTCGATTTCCGAGGATGCCATCGTCGCCGCGGCCAGGGAGCGCGCAGTGGACATCGGCGCGGGCGCGGTAACCCCCGCCGTCGGCGCGTTGCTCTGCGTGCTGGCCAAACTAACTGGTGCGAAAGCGGTGGTCGAGGTCGGCACTGGCGCCGGGGTCAGCGGCCTGTGGTTGCTGTCGGGGATGCGCGAAGACGGGGTTTTGACGACGATCGACGTCGAACCGGAACATCAGCTCATCGCCAAGCAGGCATATTCCGAGGCCGGCGTCGGACCTGCGCGTACCAGGCTGATCAGTGGACGCGCCCAGGAAGTGCTCACGCGACTGGCCGATGACTCCTACGACCTGGTGTTCATCGACGCCGACCCGGCCGACCAACCACAGTTCGTCGTCGAGGGTGTGCGCCTGTTGCGCCAAGGTGGGGCGATCGTCGTGCATCGCGCCGCGCTGGGTGGGCGGGCCGGCGATGCGGCCGCCAAGGACAGCGAGGTCAGCGCGGTACGTGAGGCGGCACGACTTATCGCTGAGGACGAGCGGCTGACACCGGTGCTTATTCCGCTCGGCGACGGCTTGCTCGCCGCCGCGCGCGACTGAACTAAACCCAGACGCCCTTGCCAACGGCCACCACGCCGCCAGAGCTGATCGAGAACCGTTCGCGGTCCCTGTCCAGATCCACCCCGACCGTCTCGTCGGGGGCGACCACCACGTTCTTGTCCAGGATGGCGTGGCGGACCACGGCCCCTCGCCCGATGCGAACCCCGGGCATGATCACGCTGCCCTCGACGATCGCACCGTCCTCGACGGCGACGTTGGACGACAACACGGAATTGTGTACCGACGCAGCGGAAATGATGCTGCCGGCTCCGACCACTGACTCCTGGGCGGATCCTCCGTTGACGAACTTGGCGGGTGCCAGGTTTTCCGAGCTGCCGCGGATAGGCCAACGCTTGTTGTACAGATTGAACACCGGGTGCACCGAGACCAGGTCCATGTGCGCGTCGTAGAAGGCGTCCAGCGTTCCGACGTCACGCCAGTAGCCGTGGTCTCGTTCGGTGGCACCGGGCACCTCGTTGGCGTTGAAGTCGTAGACCGAGGCCATCCCCTCGGACACCAGCCGCGGGATGATGTCACCGCCCATGTCATGGTCGGAGTCGTCGTCGTCGGCATCGGCACCGAGGGCGTCGATCAGCACCTTGGTTGTGAAGATGTAGTTGCCCATCGAGACGTATGTCTGCTCGGGATCGTCTGGGGTGCCCGGGGGGTCGGCGGGCTTTTCGATGAACGAACGGATACGACCGGACTCGTCGGCATCGATGCAGCCGAACGCGCTGGCCTCTGCTCGCGGCGCCCGGATCCCGGCGACAGTCGCGCCGGCGCCACTCTCGATGTGCTGCGCAAGCATCTGCTCAGGGTCCATCCGGTACACGTGGTCGGCACCGAAGATCACGATGAAGTCGGGGTCCTCGTCGTAGATCAGGTTCATCGATTGGTAGATGGCGTCGGCTGAACCGGTGTACCAGCGCGGGCCGAGTCGCTGTTGAGCCGGAACCGGGGTGATGTACTCTCCGGCCAGCCCCGACAGCCGCCAGTTCTGTGAAATGTGGCGGTCCAGCGAATGCGATTTATATTGGGTGAGAACACAAATTCGCATAAACCGGGCGTTGACGAGATTCGAGAGTACGAAATCGATGAGCCGGTAGGCGCCCCCGAAGGGAACTGCGGGTTTGGCACGGTCAG
>CAXMSM010000415.1:0-13818 GCA_964195655.1 uncultured Gammaproteobacteria bacterium
GCCACGACGTGGAGTCGGTCCAGGACATCGGACAACTCCACTTCCACTACGGCGTCAGTCATTTCTCGTGGTCCATCACGTCGCTGGACGAAAACCGCGGGGCACGGCTTCCATCGACCCTATGCCCGGCGATCGCGGTCACCGCATGGACCGATCGCCGGTCGCGGTCTGGGTCCTAGATCGTGGCGCGGTCGTGACCTTCCCAATGCGGTTTACGCAGTTCCTTTTTCATGATCTTGCCGGTGGGGTTGCGCGGTAGTTCGACCGCGATGTCGACGGTCTTGGGACACTTGTAGGCAGCTAGACGTTCGCGGGTGAACGCGATCAAGTCCGCCTCGCCAACCCCACCCTCGACCACGACGACAGCCTTGACGACCTCGCCCCACCGCTCGTCCGGAACACCGATGACCGCGACTTCCACCACCGCCTCGTGTTCGGCCAGAACCCGCTCCACCTCGATGGAGTAGATGTTCTCACCACCGGAGATGATCATGTCCTTGAGTCGGTCCTCGACAAAGATGTAGCCACCCTCGTCGACGCGGCCGATGTCGCCAGTGCGGAACCAGCCGTCCTCGGTGATGCACTCGGCGGTCGCCTCGGGCTTGTTGTGGTAGCCCTTCATCAACTGCGGTGAACGGAACCATAATTCACCCTGCTCGCCGGTGGGGACCTCTTCGAGGGTGTCAGGTTCCACGACGCGCACCTCGGCGTTGGGCACCAATGTGCCTGCACTCGTCAACCGCTCCGGGTGGTCCTTGGCGCGGTGCGCTTCGGGCATCAGATGGCTGATCACGCCGCACAGCTCGGTCAGTCCGTAGGCCTGGATGAAGTCAGTGTTCGGCCAAGCATCCAGCGCCGCACGCAGCAGTGGCAGCGGCATCGGCGAGGCACCGTAGCCGTAGGTCTTCAGCACGCTGAACAACTTCACCGCGTCCTCACCGGACTCCAGCACCTTGGCCAGCACCGCGGGCACGAGGAAGGTCCGGTTGGCTCCCTTGAGGATCGCCCCGGCCAGTGCGGCGCCGTCGACGTCGCGCGTCATCACACTCGGAACGCCGTCGTGGATGCCGAACTGCGCATACGACGAGCCGCCGACGTGGAACAACGGCATCGACACCATGTTCTTGTCGTTCTCGTCGAATTCGAAGCCTTCGTGGGCGTTGATGGTGTGGGCGATGAGGTTGGCGTGCGTGAGCTCGACGCCCTTCGGCCGTCCCGTGGTGCCCGAGGAGTACATGATGATGGCGACGTCACCTGGGTCGACGTTGTCGCTGCGTTCGGTCGGCGTCGCCGCCTCCAGCATTGCTTCGTACTCGTCGCCACCTTCAGGCGCGACGGAGATGACATGCTCGATGTGGACGAGCTTGTCACGGATCCTGTCGATCTCCGGCTGGAATTCCTTCCCGACGATCAGCACCTTGGCACCCGAGTCGTTGAGGACGTAGTCGAGTTCGTCCGCGGCCAACCGGAAGTTGATGATCGCAGTGGCGGCGCCAAGCGAAGCAGCGGCGAACGTCATCTCAACGCAGGCCGGGTGATTCTTGTCCAGGAAAGCCACGACGTCGCCGCGCTGTACGCCTCGATCCTTGAGTGCGCCGGCGAGTCGACGCACCCGGTCGTTCCACTGCGCCCAGCTCCAGGACCGCTCAAGGTAGTCCACTGCCTCGGCATCCGGCGTGGTGCGCGCCCAGTGCGCGATGCGGTCATCGAGAAATCGGGGTTCGGGCAGATCGGCCATGGCCAAAAGCGTGCCACGCCGCTGGTCTCCGCTGTCTGATTTCGCACAATCTTGGACAGGCGATTCGCCTGCATGCGCGTCATGTGCGTCATGTGCGTCATGTGCGGGCGGTTTCGCAGGGACCGGACTGCCTGGAATTGGAACACGTTCTAGCCTGGAGCCCATGAGTGACTTGCTACGCCATCCCCTGCACTCCGGCCATCTCACTACCGGCGCGCTAAAGCGCCACAAAGACCGGCCGGTGCTGTTCCTTGGCGACACCACGATGACCGGCGGTGAGCTCGCCGATCGGATCAGCCAGTACATTCAGGCCTTCGAAGCGCTGGGGGCGGGGACCGGCACCGGGGTCGGGCTGCTTTCACTCAATCGGCCGGAAGTTCTGATGATCATCGGCGCAGGCCAGACTCAGGGCTTCCGACGCACGGCACTACACCCCCTCGGCTCGCTGGACGATCACGCCTATGTCCTGTCCGACGCCGGGGTGAGCACCCTGATCATCGACCCGAACCCGATGTTCGTGGAGCGCGCGTTGGGTCTGATGGAGAAGGTGCCGTCACTCAGGCAGATCCTGACGATCGGCCCGGTGCCCGCCGAGCTTGCTGACAGCGACGTCGCAGCGGTGGACCTGAGCGCTGCGGCGGCGAACTACCCGGCCACGCCGCTGTTCGCCGCCGACCTACCGCCCGATCACATTGGCGGGCTCACCTACACCGGAGGCACAACCGGCAAGCCGAAGGGTGTCATCGGAACGACGCAGTCCATCACGACCATGACGACAGCGCAGTTGGCCGAGTGGGAGTGGCCGGAGAATCCCCGCTTTCTGATGTGCACGCCGCTGTCGCATGCGGGTGCGGCATTCTTCACCCCGGTGATCGTCAAGGGCGGCGAGCTGATCGTGCTGACGAAGTTCGACCCGGCCGAGGTGCTGCGCGTCATCGAGGAACAGAAGATCACCTCGACGATGCTGGTGCCGTCGATGATCTACGCGCTGATGGACCACCCCGATTCGCGCACCCGAGACTTGTCGTCACTGGAGACGGTGTACTACGGGGCCTCAGCCATGAATCCGGTACGGCTGGCCGAGGCGATCCGCCGGTTCGGCCCGATTTTCGCGCAGTACTACGGCCAGTCCGAGGCGCCGATGGTGATCACCTACCTGTCCAAGAAGGAACACGACGAGAAGCGTCTGACGTCATGCGGACGCCCGACGCTGTTCGCCCGCACCGCGCTGCTGGGCGAGGACGGCGCACCGGTGACCCAAGGCGAGGTCGGCGAAATCTGCGTGTCCGGTCCGCTCTTGTCGGGTGGGTACTGGAACCTGCCGGAGGAGACGTCGCGAACATTTCACGACGGCTGGATGCACACCGGCGACTTGGCGCGCGAGGACTCCGACGGGTTCTGGTACATCGTCGACCGCACCAAGGACATGATCGTCACGGGCGGTTTCAACGTCTTCCCACGCGAGGTGGAAGACGTTGTGGCCGAGCATCCTTCGATCGCACAGGTGTGTGTGATCGGCACCCCCGATGAGAAGTGGGGTGAGGCGGTGACGGCTGTGGTGGTACTGCGGCCCGACGTGGCTTCGGACGCCGCCGCCGTAGCCGCCATGACGGCCGAGATCCAGGCGTCGGTGAAGGAACGCAAGGGTTCGGTTCAGTCACCCAAGCAGGTGATTGTCGCCGATTCGGTGCCGGTGACTGCGCTGGGCAAGCCGGACAAAAAGGCAGTGCGGGCACAATTCTGGAAGGGCACCGAGCGAACCGTCGGGTGAAATTCCTCTGCTCGGGCGCTGCTCGGTCTTCCGCTTCGATAACGTTTGACGTGTGTGCGCCCATGTAACCAATCCGTTCGATGCCAACCTGTGGGAGCCGATTGTCGGCTTCGGCGATCTGACCGACATCACCTACCACCGACACATCGCCGACGGCGCCCGTAAGCCGACAGTGCGAGTGGCGTTCGACCGCCCCGAGGTCCGCAACGCGTTCCGCCCGCACACCGTCGATGAGCTGTACCGCGTCCTGGACCACGCACGCATGTCCTCCGACGTCGGCGTCGTGCTGCTGACCGGCAACGGCCCGTCGGTAAAGGACGGCGGTTGGGCGTTCTGCTCCGGCGGGGACCAGCGCATTCGGGGCCGAAGCGGCTACCAGTACGCGTCGGGTGAGACGGCCGAGACAGTGGATCCTGCCCAGGCGGGCCGGTTGCACATCCTCGAGGTACAGCGGCTGATCCGGATGATGCCCAAGCCCGTCATCTGTGTGGTCAACGGGTGGGCTGCCGGCGGCGGGCACTCCTTGCACGTGGTGTGCGACCTGACCCTGGCCAGCCGTGAGCACGCCCGGTTCAAGCAGACCGACGCCGACGTCGGCAGCTTCGACGGCGGCTACGGCAGTGCGTACCTGGCGCGTCAGACCGGGCAGAAGTTCGCCCGCGAGATCTTCTTCCTGGGCCGCACCTACACCGCCGAACAGATGCAGGCGATGGGAGCGGTAAACGAGGTCGCCGACCACGCCGAATTGGAAACCGTTGCGCTGCAATGGGCCGAGGAGATCAACGGCAAGTCGCCGCAGGCGATCCGGATGTTGAAGTACGCCCTCAACCTGCCCGATGACGGCCTGATGGGCCAGCAGTTGTTCGCCGGCGAGGCGACGCGGCTGGCGTACATGACCGATGAAGCGGTCGAGGGTCGAGATGCGTTCCTGGAGAAGCGCGACCCGGATTGGGCGCCGTTCCCGCGCTACTTCTGACACGGCTTCGGTGCACTCTGTCACGGTGAGGGTGACCAACTGCGCCGAAATCGCGGCCGGAAGGCCACCTAGACTCGCTACCCATGAGTAGCAGGAAGCCGCTGCGGCGACTGGCCAAAAAAGCCGTACTAGCCAGCATGCGACCACCCGTCCTCCCGACGCTGCTGCGGTACCGGCGCAAGCACGACATCGTCGAACTCAAGGGCAAACGCATCCTGCTGACCGGCGCTTCCTCGGGCATCGGCGAAGCGGCCGCCGCGAAACTGGCCGCCAGCGGCGCCACCGTGGTGGTGGTGGCACGCCGTCAGGATCTACTCGACGCACTTGTCGCGCGCATCGTCGAGACCGGAGGGGACGCCCGGGCCCATGCCTGCGACCTGTCGGACCTCGACGCGGTCGACGACCTTGTCACGACCGTGGAGGCGGAGCTGGGCGGCATCGACATCCTGGTGAACAACGCAGGCCGGTCCATCCGTCGGCCGCTGGCGGAATCACTGGAACGCTGGCACGACGTCGAGCGCACGATGACACTCAACTACTACTCACCGTTGCGGCTGATCCGGGGGCTCGCGCCGGGCATGATCGAGCGCGGCGACGGTCATGTCATCAACGTGTCCACCTGGGGTGTCAAGACCGAGTCTCCGCCACTGTTCGGCGTGTACAACGCGTCGAAGGCAGCACTGTCATCGGTCAGCCGCATCCTCGAAACCGAGTGGAGCGACAAGGGCGTGCACTCGACAACCCTGTACTACCCCTTGGTGAAGACACCGATGATCGCCCCGACCCGCGCCTACGACGGTCTGCCCGGGTTGTCCGCCGACGAGGCTGCGAGCTGGATGGTCACCGCCGCCCGCCATCGGCCGGTGAGCATCGCCCCGCGGATCGCCATGACCGCCCACGCGGTCAACAGCATCGCCCCCGCGGCGGTCGACTTGTTCATGAAGCGCCAACGAATGCAGCCCAAAGACTGATGCCGGCCCGCGGGATCGCCGGTGTGGCCGATATCGTTCGCGTGCACGGCCGGGATCGCCCCGACGCGACCGCGCTCGTCGTCGTCGAGCACACCATCACGTTCGGCGAGCTCGACGCGCGGTCCAGCCGCACGGCCCAGGCGTTCGCGCGGGCCGGTGTCGGGTTCGGGGACCGGGTCGCGTTCATCGAACGCAACAGTGCCGAGTTCTTCGACGTCGTCTTCGGCCTGGCCAAGCTGGGCGCCGTCGCGGTGCCGGTCAACTGGCGCCTGGCAGCCCCGGAGATCAGGCACATCATCGAGGATTCCGGAGCCGCGGCGATCGTGGTCGGCGAAGAGTTCTTCGGCCCCATCGAGGCGATCGAGGATCGCCTCAGCGCCAAAGTTATCGCGATCGGAACACACGATCGTTGGCCCCGCTTCGACGACTGGGTGGCCGCCCACCGCGCCGTCGACCCCGGCGTGATCACCGGCCCTGACGACCTGGTGTTCCTGATGTATACGTCGGGGACCACCGGGCTGCCCAAGGGCGTCATGCTGAGCAACACCAACTACTGCTGCAAGACTGCCGGAGTTGCCGGGCCGTGGCGGTTCAGCGCTGAAAGTGTGAGCCTGGCCGTCATGCCGCTGTTCCACATGGCCGGGTCCGGGTGGGCGTTCGCCGGACTGTGGGCGGGCGCCACAACCGTGGTGCTGCGCGACGTCGACCCGACGGCCATCCTCGAGGCCGTCGTCGACCATCGGATCACGAACCTGCTATTGGTCCCCGCGGTCATCCAGTCCGTGCTCGATACGCCGAGCGTGCATGCATGCGACTTCGCCAACTTGCGGGTGATCGTCTACGGCGCCTCACCGATCAGCGACGACGTGCTGGTCCGGGCGATCGAGCGATTCGGCGGCGTGTTCGCGCAGGTGTACGGCATGACCGAAACGACGGGCTCGATCACCCAACTCGACGGTGCAGAGCACGTGCCGGACTTGCTTCGCTCGTGCGGCAAGCCATATCCGTGGGTACAGATACGCGTCGTCGGCAAAGACGGAAACGACGCCGCCACCGGGGCCGTCGGCGAGCTGTGGACCCAGTCCGACCAAAACATGATCGGCTACTGGAACAACCCCGACGCGACGGCGGCGACACTGACCGCCGACGGCTGGCTCAAGACCGGCGACGCAGGATACGCAGACGCCGACGGCTACCTGTATCTCCAGGACCGGATCAAGGACATGATCGTGTCCGGCGGCGAGAACGTTTACCCGAGCGAGGTCGAGAACGTCCTGATGACCCATCCCGGCGTCGCCGACGCCGCCGTCATCGGCGTGCCCGACGACACCTGGGGCGAGGCGGTCAAGGCCGTCGTCGTGCCAGGCCCGGGTGTCACGCTGCATGAGACCGACCTGATCGGGTTCGCCAGGGCGCACCTGGCAGGATTCAAGCTTCCCAAGACCGTCGACTTCGTCGCCGCGCTGCCGCGCACTCCGAGCGGCAAGGTGCTCAAGCGCGAGCTTCGCGACCCCTACTGGGCGGGCATCGGGCGGCGGATCGGCTGACGAACCGCGTCGCTGTGATAGACGTCGCTGTGATAGACACGGACCCATGGAAATCCTGGCCAGCCGGGTGCTGTTTCGGCCGGCCGACTACACCCGCTCGCTATCCTTCTACCGCGACGGCATCGGCTTGGCGATCGCCCGGGAATACCGGGGCGGCACCGTCTTTTATGCCGGACAGTCACTGATCGAACTAGCCGGCCACGGCGCCCCCGATCACACCGCCCCGCCGTTTCCGGGCGCACTGTGGCTTCAGGTGCGTGACCTGCAGGCGACGCAAACAGAATTGCAGCAGCGTGGAGTCGACATCGCCCGCGAGGCCCGCCGCGAACCCTGGGGGCTACACGAGATGCACGTGGTCGACCCCGACGGCGTGACGCTGATCTTCGTTCAGGTGCCCGAGGATCACCCGCTGCGCCGCGATAACCGCGACTGAGTTCCGCGCGCGAACGCCGCCACCGTCGGACCGCTGAGAAGGAGAGGTCAGCAAATGGCCATCCTTCGCCCGGTCGGTATCCGGTCAGGGCCCGAAGCGTTGTCGGCGTTGACCGTCGTTGACGACGTCCTCAACGGCCGCACGAGCATCCTGCCGGTGCCCGCCGACGAACCTGATCAAATCTCTATGCTGACAACGGCATTGCGGGCCGGCGAGGAGATCGACGACGACGTCGCCGTGGTGCTGTCAACCTCAGGGACGACCGGCAGACCCAAGGGCGCCTTGCTCACCGCGCGGGCGCTGGTGGCTAGTGCCGAGGCGACTCATCGCCGCCTCGGCGGTCACGGTCGGTGGCTGCTCGCATTGCCCGCTCACCACGTGGCCGGTTTCCAGGTGCTGGTCCGCAGCGTGGTCGCAGGCACCGATCCCGTCGCCGTGCCGGCCCGAGTCGAAGCCGCCCATCTGGTCAGCGCGGTAACCGCGCTGGGATCAGGCCGACGGTACGCATCGTTGGTGGCGGCCCAATTAGACAAGGCGCTGGGAGACCCACACGCCACCCAGGCACTGGCCGAGTTGGACGCCGTCCTAGTGGGAGGCGGCCCGATGCCGGCCGGAGTCGCCCAAAGGGCTTTGGCCGCAGATATTTCAGTAATCAGGACATACGGGATGAGTGAGACGGCGGGTGGCTGCGTGTACGACGGTCTGCCTCTGGACGGTGCCGGAGTCCGCACCGATTCCAGCGGCAGAATCACCCTCAGTGGACCGACCATTGCCTCGGGCTATCGCAACGCCGTGACGCCCGATCCATTCGCCGAACCTGGCCGGTTTCGCACCGATGACGTTGGCGCAATTGATGATTCAGGCGTCCTCACGGTCCTGGGTCGCGTGGACGACGCGATCAGCACCGGTGGGCTCACGGTACTCCCCCAATTGGTCGAGGCTGTGGTGGTGACCCATCCCGCGGTGGTCGAGTGCGCAGTATTCGGCGCCGCCGACGAGCGACTGGGTCAGCGGGTGGTGGCCGCCGTCGTCGTCGAACCTGGCGCGACGATCACGTTGTTGGAGCTGCGCTCTCATGTCACCGGCTCGCTGCCGTTGGCCGCGGCACCGCGCCAGCTGCATATCGTCGACAGGCTTCCGCGACGAGGTATCGGCAAGATCAACCGTGGGGAACTCACGCGGGTGTTCGGCTCGGCCGATCGCTAGCCGCTGCGCCAAGGCTTTCCTGCCGGCGGTACCCGTTTTGCGGCTCCCATTAGGTACCGTGGCGGCCACCAGCGCGCGCAAATGTACGCATTCGTCCGGCGGGTCGCGTCTAGACACGCGCGCTCGCGGGACGGGACTGCGGGAAGGACAGCTGCGGGAAGGACAGTGGATGCCCATCGGTCGCAAAGAGGCCGTCGCGGTCAGCGCCGCGGTGCTTCTCGTCGTCGCAGCGTTCGTCATCCCGCACCTCGACCTGAGCGTCACCCCCCTAACCAACGCCAGCCCCGAACGTTTCCGCACCTTCGCCGGCACCGCACCGATCTTCGGCTGGTGGAATAGTCACGTCGGTCCAGGCACGGTCCCCGCGGTCGCGATCGCCGTTGCGGCGGTGCTGTGGGGCCCGTCGCTGGCGCAACACCTGGGCTGGCGATGGCTGCCCTGGGTGTCGTGGGCGGTGTCCTTCGGGTGGGCATTCAGCCTGGCCATGGTCGACGGCTGGCAGCGCGGGTTCGCCGGCCGGCTCACTGCACGCCACGAGTACCTGCGCCAGGTTCCGAGCGTCAACGATATTCCCGAGGCACTGCGCACGTTTTCGAGCAGAATTCTTGACTATCAGCCTGATTCGTGGATAACCCATGTGTCCGGTCACCCGCCTGGCGCACTGCTGACCTTCGTCTGGCTGGACCGCATCGGGTTGAGCGGCGGAGCGTGGGCAGGTCTGCTGTGCCTGCTGGCCGGTTCCAGCATCGCGGCCGCGATCGTGGTCACAGTGCGCGCACTGGCTGACGAGGACACTGCACGGCTGGCAGCACCATTCGCAGCCGTTGCACCCACTGCCATCTGGATCGCAGTGTCCGCCGACGGCTACTTCGCCGGAGTCGCGGCCTGGGGCATCGCTACGCTGGCGCTGGCGGTCACCAGAACCACTCACCGGCCGATGCTGGCGGCGGCCGGCTCCGGACTCATGCTGGGCTGGGCCATCTTCCTCAACTACGGGCTGGCGCTCATGGCCTTGCCCGCGCTGGCCGTCCTGCTCAGCGCAACCGGTTGGCGGAACGCGCTGGCCGCACTTGTACCCGCGCTGCTCGCCGCGCTGAGCGTCGGCATCGTATTCCTGGCCGCCGGATTCTGGTGGTTCGACGGATACCTGCTGGTGCAGGAACGCTACTGGCAGGGCATCGCCAACAACCGCCCCTTCCAGTACTGGGGCTGGGCCAACCTCGCATCGGCGGTGTGCGCCATCGGCCTGGGCAGCGTGGCCGGAATCGCTCGAGCCTTCGATCTCGCGGCGATCCGCCGACGATCCGGGCTGCACCTGCTGGTGCTGGGAGCGCTGTTGGCGATCCTGGTTGCCGACCTGTCCCGCCTGAGCAAGGCCGAGACCGAACGCATCTGGCTGCCATTCACCATCTGGCTCGTTGCCGCTGCCGCACTGCTGCCGCGGAAGTCACTCCGGTGGTGGTTGGCGCTCAACGTCACCGGCGCCCTAGCGATCAACCACCTGATCCTGACCAACTGGTAGCCACCGAGTCAGAAGAAAAATCCGGCACACATACCCACGCGCGCGGTGATCGCCGTCCCGCGCAGCATCAGGCCCTCGCCTGCGCGGTGACGCGGCTGAACCGAGACTCAGGCAAACAGGCGCGACGCACAACATCGACATCGTCTAGCGTGTCGACGTCGGCGAGCTCGCTGACCAACTCCACAGTGAGCCCAATGTGCTTTAAGGCCGCCAGGGTTGCGGCGCCGGTGTCGGGTGCCGACATCGGTACGCCTCGCAGGCAGTCGGCGGCCGCGGCGTCGGTAACGCCCAACACCCACCAGCCTCCATCGCACGCCATGCCGAGAACGGTGCCATTGTCAGCGAGAGACTGCGCGCAGCAACTGATCAGTTCTGGGTTCGCCTGGGGGGTGTCCATACCAATTTGCAGCACGGGCAGCCCACCGGTTGCCGCGGCTGCGTCCAGATGAGCGTTGGCGAGCCGGTCGGCGAAGTCTTCGCCGCGTTGCGCAACAACGACGAAATCAGCTAAGCGGGAGCTGATTTCAGCCGAACATTTGGCCTCGTCGAGGTTTCCGGTCAGAGCTACCACCCGGGCCGCCACCGGGCTGTCAGCTACAGCGTCGAGGGTGTCCAGCAGCGCCGCGGCGGCAATGTCGGCGGCAGCGTCATCCCCCACTCCGGCAGCGAGGCGGGTCTTGGCCAGGCCGGGCACCGGCGCCTTGGCAACCACCAGCACGCTCACTGGTATCACGAGATCACCCGCCAGAAATCCAGGGCGGCGGTCGCACTGCCCCGGACCGACCCGCTGACCTTGGACGTGCCCCCGGTGCGGGGCCCGTAGACGACGTCACGTTCCACCACCGACCAGCCCGCCCGAGCTGCGCGCACGAGCAATTCAAGTGGGTAGCCGGAGCGCCGGTCGGTCACACCAAGCGACAGCAGCGCGTCCCGACGCGCCACCCGCATCGGCGCAATATCGTGGACCTGCAGGCCATATCGCGTCCGCAGCCGCCAGCACACCGCCGCGGTACCGAGCCGGGCATGCCACGGCCAGCTGGGGCCGGCCAACGCGCGGCGCCGCCCGATCGCGAGATCCGCACCGCGTTCGACATCGTCGACCAGGACGGGAAGCTCTCCGGGATCCAGCGAGCCGTCGGCGTCGAGAACCGCCACGATCGGCGTCTTCGCCGCCACCACGCCCGCGTGTACCGCGGAGCCGTAACCGGGTCTGGCTTCGGCAACAACCTCGGCGCCGAGCCCGCGCGCAACTTCTGCCGTGCCGTCGGTGCTGTTGTTGTCCACCACGAGCGCGGTGTACCCAGCAGGCAGAGCCGCCAATACCCCCGGCAGTGAGTCAGCCTCGTCCATACAGGGCAGCACCACCGTCACGGGGCAGTCGGGCATAGCGACCTACATTAGGTGATTTCCTCCGGTGAATCGAGATCCAGCGCTGACCGGATTCTTGGGCGCAAGCCTCGGACTTCAATCCGGGGTGAGCCCATCAGGTTCATAGCCGGGCGCAGCCCGGCAATTCAGAGCGGTCGTGCTCGGCCGTCGATGTATTGCTTGATGATTGATAGTGGTGCGCCTCCGCAGGAGACGGCGAAGTAGGACGGCGACCAAAGGTGTCCGCGCATGCGGGCACGGACACACGTACCAGTGAATTCGCGGCGCACTGCGTAGGAGGTGCAGCCCTTCAACCGTTGAACAAGGGTGGCGATCGCCAGGGTGGGCGGGTAGGCCAGGAGTAGGTGCACGTGGTCTGTCTCGCCGTTGAACTCGACTAACTCGGTGTCGAGATCGGAGCAGGCGCCGCGCATGGTGTGCCCGCAGAAGGTGAGCATGGCGTCGGTGAACACCGGGCGCCGGTACTTCGTCACGAACACCAGGTGGGCGTGCAGCAAGGAAACGCTGTGTCGGGCGCGGCGGTAGGTCTGGGTTGTCAGAGGTGGGCCTTACGGTCGGATCATGCAGATGCGTTATCGGTACCGCATTGAACCGACACCAGCCCAGCAGCAGATGCTGGCGCGGGTGTTCGGGTGCTGTCGTGTGGCGTTCAACGACGCGCTGCGTGTGCGGGATGAGGCGTATCGGGCCGGGGTGAAGCTCTCCGATAGTGAGATTCAGCGCCGAGTGATCACCGCGGCGAAGACCACCCAAGCGCGTGCCTGGTTGGCTGAGGTTCCCAGTGTGGCGTTGGTGCAGTCGGTCAACGATTCACGGCGGGCCTGGCGTAATTTCTTCGATTCGGTTACCGGGAAACGCGCGGGCCGCAAGGTGGGCCGGCCGCGGTTCAAGTCGCGTAAGGATCAGCGGCAGTCGTTTCGGCTGACCCGCAACGGATTCAGTCTCAAAGCCAACGGTCGGTTGTTCGTGGCCAAGGTGGGTGAGGTTCGGGTGCGCTGGTCACGCGGCCTGCCGTCGACCCCTTCCTCAGTGACGGTCATTCGGGAACCCGACGGGCATTTCTACGTCAGCTTCGTCGTGGAGGTCCCAACATCACCACTGCCGGTCACCGACCGGGAGGCCGGTGTGGATGTCGGTATCGCCCGGCTGGCTACGGTCGCCACTACCGATGGCCAACGAGTCGATGTCGCCAACCCCAAGCATTTAGGTCGCAAGCTGCGCAAACTGCGACGGTTGGAGCGGGAGAAGTCCCGCCGTCAGAAAGGATCAGCCAACAGAGGCAAAACCAGGCGCAAAGTCGCGATCGCGCACAACCAGGTGGCGCGGGCTCGGCGGGATTATCACCACAAGCAGGCTTTGGCGTTGGTGCGCGAGAACCAAGTGCTCCACGTCGAAGACCTCAACATCGCAGGAATGGTGAAAAACCGTCGGCTCGCGCGTGCGATCAGCGACGCCGGGTGGGGACAGTTCGTGAAGATCATCGCCGAGAAAGCCGACCACTACGGACGCACTGTCCACGCGGTGTCGCAGTGGCTGGCGTCGAGCAAGACCTGTGCGGACTGCGGGCACCGCCTCGAAGAACTCCCGCTGCAGATCCGGCAGTGGCAATGCCCGTCGTGCCAGGTGGTCCACGAAAGAGACCAAAACTCCGCCAACGTGATTCTCGCTGCCGGGCGGGCAGAGAGACTAAACGCCTGTGGAGCCCGTGTAAGACCGCAACCTGTTGCGGCAGTGGGTGTTGAAGCAGGAAGCACCCCAACAGCGGCGTAAGCCGCCACGGGAATCCCCGGACTTCAAGCCGAGGAGCACGTCAAGTCAGCCCAGGTGGCGGCTACTGGGGCTAATCTCGGTGTGGTGACCAGAGTCCTGATAGCCGACGACGACGGAGTCGTCCGCGATGTCGTGCGCCGCTATCTGGAGCGCGACGGACTCGATGTGTCGATTGCGCATGACGGCACCGAGGCGTTGCGCCTGCTCGGTTCTCAACGTATCGACATGGCCGTCCTGGACGTAATGATGCCGGGGCCAGACGGATTATCGTTGTGCCGCAGCCTGCGTCGCGGCGGCAACTACACCATGCCGGTGATCCTGCTGACCGCTCTGGGCGAGGAAGAGGATCGCATCGCCGGGCTAGAGGCGGGCGCCGACGACTACCTGACCAAACCGTTCAGCCCGCGTGAGCTCACACTGCGGGTCCGTTCGGTGTTGCGGCGCTCCCCCTCGCCCACCGGCGTGCTGCCACTCGATATCAAGTCCTGCGACCTC